>JALVSJ010000239.1 GCA_027024445.1 Desulfobacterales bacterium | reverse complement strand
GTCAAGGGATGACCTCAATTATAGATTCATCCATGGGCGTGATATTTTCATAGCCCGCCTCTGTTATGACATAATTGTCCTCCAGGCCTATGGCCCCAAGGCCCGGAAATACGGCCTTGGGCTCAACCCCCGGGGCGAGGCGGACCTGAAAGCCCTTGCCGATCACCGGCCACTCGTCCATCTCTAGCCCTATGCCGTGGCCCACGAATCGTGCCCTGCGCTGCCCGAATCCCATGAAATTTTCTGCAATGCCCAGCCCTTCAGCCTTTTCAAGCACATGAAAGTAGATCTCTTCGCAGATTGCCCCGGGCCGCAGTAGTTTCTCTATCTCAGTCTTGATTACAAGGATCTGCTCATATGCCTGCGCCAGGGGCCGGGGAAGTTTGCCTACAACGGCGGTACGGGTCTGGTCCGAGAGGTAGCCGTCTATACCAAAGCAGAGGTCAATGAGGATAGGGCTATTCACATCAATGGGCCAGTGGCCTGCTCCGTAGCCGAAGGCAGGGGTGGAACCCAGGCCACCTGTGGGACTGTTGATCATGGATGGAACCGCACCCCTGGCGCCTGCCAGTACATGGCCATAATATGATTCCTGGTTAAAACCCCTCACCCTGTGTGCCCCGAAGTGGGAGCGGCGCCTCGCAATCTTGATGATTTCAGACTGAAGTTCCACTTCTGTCATTCCCTGCCTGACAACATCGGGGAGGTGGGACAGGGCCTCTGGCAATATGGTGGCAGAGGCCCTGATCTTCTCTATCTCATATGGACTTTTTACCATCCTGATGGTCTTGATAGCCGAAGATATGTCTACAGGCCGAGCAGACGGAAACAGGGCTGTTATCCGATTGAAGATCGAGACGGGAAGCACATCAAATTCCAGGCCTAATGTGCTTGGCTGTGAACCAATAGACATATGGGAGCAGAGTCTGGGTACATCCTTCAGGCTGGAGATAGGCTCGATGGCTCCAATGGCGGATTCCTCCCTTACCCTGTCAAGATTTCCCGTTACAGCAAAAAGGGGGTTCCCCTCCCGGGGCACCAGTAAATATCCCCTCTGAATGGTGCCGGTGAAATAGAACAAATCAACGCTCTGGACAACCACTGCCAGGTCAACCCGTGCCTGTTCCAGTGCCTGCTTCAGGGCACTGATGCGTTTCTCAATTTCCTGCCCGGGAGTCTTTCGATCATGAAATTCTCTAATCATCCGCTTCCTCCGGTATATTCTGGGGCTTGTGGAAAAGCTCGTCCCTCATGGCGGTCCCATCAGGACTGTCCATGAGTCAATCTGCACCAGGCCTTTCCCCCTTGTTGGGATTGCCGCGCGTATTTTGCTGCCTGACCCTGGAGCCTGCCAAAATAATATGGACGGGTCCAAAAGGCAACCATGGCGCAAAACCTTTTCTTGTCTAACGAGAAAAAAGATATTATTGTACCGTTTTGACCAAGGGGCTCACCACTGACTCAGGGGATCTTGAGAACAGGCCAAGCCGGCAAGATTTTTGCATATCCATCAGGGTGTTATGCCAAGTTTTAGATGTAAAATGACCACGCCAGAGGGCAAAGTGGTCCAGAGGCGCTTTTTTGCCTCCAGCAAGGCCGCCTTGCGTGAGGATCTGGAGCGGGAAGGCAATTTCGTTCTAGAGATCCAGAGGGCGGAACCTGTCAGCGAAGTGCTGAGGCTGGGGGCTTTCAGGAAGCCGGTTAAGACCAAGGATTTTCTGGCATTCAACCAAGAATTTCTTGTACTAATAAAGGCTGGGTTGCCTATCATTGCGGCTTTGGACGCTATCATTGAAAAAGGTGGAAATGCTGATTTCATAGACATACTAAAGGAGATCCGCAATGACGTGGCCAGTGGTGAGTCCCTTTCTACGGCTTTTTCTAGATTCCGCCATATCTTTTCCAGCCTCTATGTGGCGACACTGCGAGCCGGAGAGAAGAGCGGCAATCTTGCCTCAGCTCTGGCCAGGCATATCCAGTATCTCAAGAAAGTTGAGGAGATACGCAAAAAGGTCGTAACTGCGTCTGTTTACCCCGTGATCTTGACTGTGGTCTCCCTTTTCGCACTCATATTTTTGCTCACATATGTAGTGCCCACATTTGCCAAAACGTACCTGGAAGCAGGTACTAAACTGCCGACCCTTACGCTGGTTCTCGTGCACTTTACAACCGGGTTAAGGGACAATTTCGTGGTCCTGGCCACCACCCTAGTGCTTGTGATAGCGGCTGTGTTCTATTACAGCCGGACAGAATCCGGGGCAATGGTATTGGATAAGGCAAAGTTAAAGGTGCCCTTTTTTGGTGATCTTTATCTCCACTATTACATTTCCAGGTTCGCGCGAACTCTGGCCATGGTCTTGGGCGGAGGCATACCCCTTTTGGAGGCAGCGAAAACGGCTACGGGCACCCTGAGAAACAGATTCATGAGGGAGAAGCTGGACGAGGTTACCCACATGCTGGAACAGGGCGAAGGGTTTTCCAGTTCCCTTGCCAAGGTCGGAGTATTACCCGGGCTGGCTCTCAGGATGATTGACGCAGGAGAGAACAGTGGCGCATTGGAAGATGTTTTGCTTGACCTGGCCGAATTTTATGAAAGCGACGTGGAGACCCGACTTTCAATTATTACCTCGGCCATTGAGCCGGGCCTTATGATAATAATGGGGCTATTGATAGGCTTTGTGGTCCTTGCCATGTACTTGCCGATTTTCCAAATGGCCAGCACGGTTGTCTAGGAGGACAGGCTGTTGGGTGACACTCTTGAGATAAGGAAACAAAAGCGAATGAAATTCGGCGACTGGGCTGTCAAGCTGGGCTTCATGACCAGGGAGCAGTTGGATTACGTCAACTCCAAGATGAACATAACCCAGCAGCGTGTGGGGCAGATTTGCATCCAGGAAGGGTTTATCGACGACGAAAAGCTTGCCCAGATCATCGCCATCCAGCATGCCTACGAGTACGTAAGCCTGGATGATGAAATAGACCAGGAACTTGTAAGTATGGTCCCTTTGGAACTCATGACCAAGTACCAGTTCGTTCCATATGAAATGAGGGACGATACTTTCGTTATAGCAATGGCCGAGCCCAGAAATTTCCTAAAGGCCGTGGACGAACTGGAAATACTGCTGGACATGAACATTGCCATTGTCGTGGCCAGCGAAAAAAGGATCAAGGAGCTTCTCAAGAAGATAGAGTCTTCCTCGTCTGTGGTGGCCATCTCCGAAGACATGCGTCTGCCTCTGGTGAAGGAATCGGAGAAGGGTGAGGATATCCTCAGTATCGAGAAGGTCAGCATGGAAGAGAGCCCTATCGTCAGGCTCATTGATTCCACTATTCTGGATGCAATAAACAAGAGGGCAAGCGATATCCATATCGAGACCTCAGAAGACGGGGTGGTGATTCGGTACAGAATAGACGGGATGCTTCACCAGGCCACAGAACCCCTTGACCAGAAGTACCAGTCCTCAATTGTCTCCAGGATCAAGGTGATGTCCGAACTGGACATCTCTGAGAAGAGGATCCCTCAGGACGGCCGCTTTAAGCTAAAGGTGCAGGACCGATACATTGACTTCAGGGTTTCCATACTGCCCACTATTTTTGGTGAGGATGTTGTAATCAGAATTCTGGATAGAGAAAGCCTGGTTGCAGAGGTAGGAGATTTCCGGCTAGACAGTATGGACTTGCCCCCAAAGGAACTGACCAGACTTAGGAGGATGGTCCATGCACCTTATGGAATGTTTCTAATGACAGGTCCCACGGGAAGCGGCAAAACTACTACTCTGTACAGGGCGCTATCAGAGATAAACACCAAAGAAGAAAAGGTGATCACTATTGAGGACCCCGTGGAATATCAACTAAGAGGGATAGTACAGATTCCAGTGAATGAAAAAAAAGGACTTACCTTTGCCCGGGGGCTGCGATCCATCCTGAGGCATGATCCTGATAAGATCCTGGTGGGTGAAATTAGGGATCCGGAAACAGCACAAATAGCGCTTCAGTCTGCTCTTACAGGGCATCTAGTTTTCACAACTGTTCATGCAAATAGCTCTTTCGAGGTTATCAATCGGTTCGTTCACATGGGCATAGAACCTTACAATCTGATGGCAGCCCTCAATTGCATTGTCGCCCAGAGATTAATCCGAACCCTGTGTGAGTGCAAGGAACCGATAAAACTTTCAGAAGAAAGGCTGAATGAGTCGGGGCTAAACCCGTTCCGTTATAAGAGCCATATGTTTTATGAGGCAAGAGGGTGTGAGTTATGCAAAGGGACGGGATACAGAGGGAGAAAAGCCATTGTGGAACTCATAGAGATAGACGATGATATTAGAGAAGGCTTTGTCCAAAGGGCACCGGTATCAGAGCTAAGGAAACTGGCTGCTCGCCAGGGCACTACCTTTCTGCGAAAAGCGGCGGTGGAAGAGGTTTTAAAAGGCGTGACCACTCTAAGAGAGGCCAATAGAGTCACATTTATTGAACGAGTGGATTGAGTACTAGGCGCTATGGACTTAAGGTGAATGCAGGATTAAAGGATGCTACGTAGGCTTCAAAGAGTCCTTACGGGAATGGAAATCACCTGCGAAGGGGTCAAGCTTGTCCGAATACTGAGGGAGAAACGGGGCTGGAAGCTGATGGGATGTTTATCCGTGCCATTTCCTGAGGAGACCTTAAAGCTGTCCTATAAGAACCAAAACGTAAATGATCCCCAAGCGTTTACGCGGGTTATCAGGGAGGTGGTCAGAAGAGCTGAGATAAAGGGGGGGAGACTAGGCCTTGCAATACCTAGTGAAGTGGTGAAGGTCAGCATCCAACATTACCCAGAGCTTCCTGGGTCAGGAGATGAAATCGAGCGTATGGTGGGCTGGTGGTCCAGAAAATCGTTGCCATTCCCTGTGGAAGGGTCCCGTATTTCCTACCATGTATTAAGTCCCACAACCCGGGGAGAAAGGAGGTTGTTAGTAGCGATTGGATTCAAGGAGGTCATCCGCGAGTACGAGATGGACTTGAGAGAGGTGAGGATATATCCAGAAGTTATAAGGCCATCGTGCTTGAATCAATTTAATTTTTATCAGGAGAGGATACCGCCTTCCGGTGTGACCGGATTCCTTGGATTGCTGGAGAATTTTTTCACACTTTTTGTATTTGACGCGGGAGATCTAATTTTTTACCACGGAGTGCGTAGGGGCTTTTCAGATATCCATTTTTTTCAGGACGTGGAAATGACGTTGGATCTTTTTCAAAGTGAGAATCCGAATATGGAGATAGAGAAGTTATTTTTTGCCACCCAATCCGGCTACGGTCCTGAACTTAAGAAAGGCTTAGAGAGCCTGGGCGAGATGGAAGTCCTGGAATTGGATGCACGAGACATTATTAACGCAAGTGAAATAGAAAGCAGTGCAAACGGTACCCTTGATCTTGACCGATACGCATCTGCAATTGGTGCGGCTCAGAGCTTGCTCGAATGAGAAAAAAAGCCAGTGGCATTGAGCAGAATAAAAATTAATCTTGCTACATTTTCATACAGGAACCGGGGGCTGGAATGGGCCTTTCTCGGTCTGTTAACCATCTGCGTGATAGCTGTATCAGCGTATCTAATTCACTTGGCTGCCGTTTATCAGGGTGAAATCCTTGAGTATTCGAATAAAATTGCAAAACTCGAAAGGGCGATGCGCCAGAAAGGGGGAGCAAAAAAAGGCGCTAACCTTGAGCTGGATGAAGAGGATCTCAAAAAGTTGGCCTCTGATCTAAGATTTGTTCAGGAATTGATTGCAAAAGATATATTTCCCTGGGATATGGTGTTGAGTGTGCTGGAACGAAATATCCCAGAAGGCATCTTCCTCGATAGGGTGGACGGTGAGAGTTCACCGCCAGGAATGAAGCTGTCCGGGAGAGCACAGTCCATGGCGCAGATCTCAACATTACTGAAAAACCTGGACCTCAACGAAATATTTCGCGCTAACCGACTCGTTAAGTTCAGCGTGGAAAGCGGTAATCCATCGGATCTGAAGGAGACAAAACTAGTCCATTTTGATATCCAGTGCGAATTGGACATGGAGAAAATGATAAAGAACCTGATATCGTGGTCCAAGGTTTCATCAGGAGGCGCGGCAAAGCAGGGCAAGAAGGAATAGGGAATGGAGATGAGGCGCAGGGCATTATTTAAAGCAATGGCATCAAACTGGCTCGTGATCGTTACCTGTTTTGTCATTCTTTTGTTGAATATAGTTTTCTATTATTTTTTTGTGAGAGGCCAGCAGGAGGATATAGCATGCCTGGAAAGGCAATATTCTAAGGTGAGAAGTGGCAGGGTCATGAAAGGTGAGGACCGGCTCGAGCGCCTCAGCATTGCAAAGAGGGATCTGGACAGATTCATAGCCACGGTTCCCGAGGAGAGCACCTTCCCTCGACTTGTGCATCAAGTTTACAGTATCATCCAAAAAAACAACCTGAGATCGAGCACCATGGCCTTCAAGCCCCAACATGTGGGGCATTTGGCATTAACCAGGTATGCGACTTCGTTCAAGGTTAAGGGGACATATGGGCAGATAAAGCAATTCTTGGCCCAACTGCTGGACTCAAAGGACTTGTTCTGCATAGATGGCTTTGTGATAGAGAGGAGCGGAGAGGGCAATAATATCTCTATGACCTTGAACCTTTCGCTGTATCTGAAATAATCGGGATCTCGTTGTATGGACAAAAAGAAGACGATACTGGTGGTTCTTGTCGCACTGTTCGTTGTCTCTGTTGTGTACCGGTATCGGCATCCATTCCAGCAGCAAAGGGTCTCGCAACTAAAGTACGCGCCTGCTCGGGAAAAGACCGCTGCCAGGAGTGGCGCAAGGGTCCAACGCTCAATGCAAAAAATGCCAGGATACCCCAGGTTGGCCAATTTGGATTTGTTCTTACATCCGCCAAGGCATTCAGGGGCCGTGATACGAAACCCTTTTTTCGAAAACGAGGGTAGGAAAGAGGAACTGCCTTCCGGCCCCCCTCCCAGGCCCGTCCCTGTGGCCCGCAAACCAAAGGAGGTTGAAGACCCCGTTCAGGTAGCCACGAGAGAACTGAGTAGGTTCAGGGTCTTCGGCTCCTTTGAGAGCGATGGTCAAATTGTGCTGTTCATCGAAAGGGGACGGGATATCCTGGTGGTAAGAAAAGGGGATTGGATCGACGGGAGATTTCAGGTGAAAGAAATAACACCCAATTCCATAACCATATGGGCGAAAGAAATCAAACAGGACATTAATGTGGCTGTGGACGACTGAGTGGCCCTCATATAGGGGTGACATGGTAAAGAAGGCACTTGCAATACTTACGGAGATCTCAAATGGAAAAACCTAGAAGACTTCCTGGAGGAGTGTGGCACGGGATCTGTTTCTTGGTTGTGTTCAGCTTGATATGCGCTGGCTGTGCTTCCACGAACAAGGCGTTAGTTGATAAGGGCTCTGCGCTATCTTCTTCCGGCCAGTGGGACAAGGCGGTAAAGGTCTACCAGGAGGCGGTGGAGAAAAATCCTGCAGACCCTGAACTCAGGCTCTTCCTTACAAAGGCCAAGTGGAACGCCTCAGTGGATCACATGATGAAAGGGGAAAGACTCCTCGAGAAAGGACATTACGACGAGGCCGTATCTGAATTTCAACTTGCCTTGGCATTTTACCCCGGCAACCGTAAGGCAGCACGCCTGATAGATAAGACGAGAAATATTCAGGAATCTTTATACCAGACGAAGAGGGGAAAAGGATTTGTTCGAGATGGTAAATACGGCCGTGCGAGGGAGGCTTTTGAGAGGGCCCTGGAACTAGATCCTACCAACGCAGAGGCCAGGGAGGCATTGGCAGAGTTAAAGAAAAAGGCCCGAAAGGCACCTCGATATTTTTTGAGGGTCAAGACAAGGGGCCTGATTTCGTTGAAGTTCAAGAAGACCCCTGTGAGCAATGTTTTTGAAGTGCTAAGCCGGCTGACTGGCGTCAACTTTATTTTTGACAAGGACGTGCAGGACACGAGAGTGACCCTGTTTATGACAGATGTGACCTTTGACCATTTCTTGGATGTGTTACTAAAGACGAGCGGGCTTGCAGCCAAGGTAGTTGACCCCACCACGGTGGTCATCTATCCCAATGTGGAGGCCAAGGTAAGAGAATACCAGGATCTGAAGATCAAGACGTTCTATCTTGATTACCTTGATGTGAAAAAGGCAGTGGCCCTGCTGGCCAAGATCGTCAAGACAAGGGACATCATTGGTAACGAGAAGCTGCATTCAGTGGTTGTAAGGGGTACTGAGCAGCAGATTGACATTGCCTCTAAACTAATTGAAGCCAATGACAGGCCGTCTGCCGAGATACTCCTCAATGTCGAGGTGCTGGAGGTAAGCCGAAGTAAAGAGAAGCAATTGGGAATAGAATTCAATCCTTCGGCCATCACATTTGGAATAGGAGAGGCTGCAGCCGCAGTGAACTCCGAGAGTACCTTTGCCGATATGGCATCTGTCTATGCCTTGGACAGACTTACGAACAAGGAGGTGCTGCTGTCTCTTCCCACTGCTACCTTGAACCTTCTCAAACAGGACACTGATACAAAGACACTTGCCAATCCTCAAATACGGGTCAAGAGCGGAGAGAAAGCCAAGATTCACATTGGCGAGCGCGTGCCTCTGCGAGTCAACAGAAGGATCGACACCACCGGAGTCGTAACCAATGATTACCAATATCAGGACATAGGAATAAAGCTTGACTCGGAGCCTGTAATAAACACCCAGGACGAAGTCACGCTGAAGTTAAATGTAGAGGTAAGTGCCCTTGGCCCGAATTTGGGAACAGTTGATGAACCGCAGTTTTCCATCAAGACCAGGAGGGCAAACAGCACACTCGTGGTTCGCGATGGTGAACCGGTCATTATCGGAGGTCTGATAAGTGATGAGGAGAGGCGAACCATCAGGAAGGTTCCGCTGTTGGGGGATATCCCCGTGCTGGGCCGTTTGTTCACGAACCTGGACACAAGTAAAGTGAAAACAGACATAATCATGACCATTACGCCTGTAGTGCTGAGGGGTCAGAAATTGCCTGGTCGAGAAGTGAGAGAGATCTGGTCGGGCCAAATAAAGAGGTTTTCCATGAGGGAACCCTATGAGAGCAAAGCAAAGAGAGAGATGAGATTCCTTGCCTCGGGGAATAGCCCCGCCAAGGTACACCGTACACGAAATGCCGAGATCCCTGTGGTAAAATTGAGAAAACCTGACAATGCCAGGGAAGAGCGCTTCAACTCTGCCAGAGGGGTTCGTCCACCGCGAAAGGCCGGTGATAGACCTACGCAGAAGCCACAGGTAACATCGCCAAATATGAGTCCCGGGGAAAAGGCGATCAGATCTCCCGAAGAGATTACCGGTTCCCGTATGAGCCGCAGCGAGCAAGAGAATAGGTCTTCGCATATGCCCGTATCGCGTAATGTCACCTCAACAGAGAAACTATGGCCTTCTCCGATGGGCTACAGTATACACGTGGGATCATACCTGCAGGAGGCACGGGCCCTAAAGAAACTGAACGATTTAAAGCGAGCCAATTACGATGTATTCATGATTCCTGCAAACGTGCCGGGGAAAGGATTTTACTACAGGATATTTCTTGGGAAGTTTAAGGACAAGGATTCGGCAAAGGTGGTTTGCGAGGCCTTGAGGTCTAAAAAAGGATTTCCCAAGGACATACACGTGGTGAAAAGAGATTGGGCCTTTGGAGGATAGGACATGGTTCGCCGTTGGTTGGGTAGGGACGGCCTAACCTTTATTGAGCTAATGGTGACGATGGTCATCCTTTCAATCCTCGCCATGGGAATATTGCCGCTGTCCCAGGTCACCCAAAAAAGGATAAAAGAGATAGAGTTAAAAAGGAACTTGCGCCTGATCCGTAAAGCCCTTGATGAATACAAGAGGCTCGCTGATGAGGGAAAGATCGAAACTGAACCGTTCTCCAGTGGATATCCAAAGAACCTGGAAGTCTTGGTTGAAGGAGTGGATCTCAAGGGGCCGGTACCATTTAGGAAGAAATTCCTGCGCAGGATACCCAGGGATCCTATGACCGAAGACGGACAGTGGGGCTTGAGGTCTTACTTCGATGATCCTGACAGCGATATCTGGGGTGGCCAGGACGTTTATGACGTATACTCGAAAAGTGACAAACAGGCCCTGGACGGGACCTATTACAAGGACTGGTAAATACTTGTCCGGGACCCATGGCAAAGGGCATAAGGGAGAGACCACCAGGGGCTGGGTAGTGAGTATTGTTACGAGGAAGCTGGAAGAGACTTGAAATGATCCATACCGGGAGGAAAGCAGGTTACACCTTGATTGAGTTGATGATCGTTTTAACGATCATCGGCATACTGGTCTCCATTGCTCAGCCCAATTTCCAGAAGGCGGTCATCCGTGCGAAAGAGACTTCCCTTCGGCGCAGCCTGTTTGTGTTGCGGGATGTTATAGACCAATACTATGCAGATCATGGAAAATATCCCGACAGCTTGGAAAGCCTGGTAGAAGAGCACTACATCCGGGCGGTCCCAAAGGATCCTTTCACCAGGTCCAACAAAACCTGGGTGATCGTTCCGCCCGAAGGTGAAGAGGGCCAGGTGTACGATGTACACAGCGGCAGTGATCTCGTTGGTTTGGACGGGGTCCCTTACAATGAATGGTGAGCCCGCTTTGAATAAAAGGATGTTTGTTCGCAGATCCCTGCGGATAAATCTTGCCACGGTTGGGCTTGAAGGATGGGGACCAGCGGGTTTTACTTATGTGGGTGCCCTCATTTTAATTATAGTGACAGGCATCGCGATCAGTGCAGCGAGCACGTATTGGAGCACCACGGTAAAGAGGGAAAAGGAGGTAGAACTGCTGTTCAGGGGAGACCAGATCAGAAAGGCGATAGGGTCTTACTATGAGCATGCACCGCAGGGCCATGGCAAATCATATCCATCCAGTTTGAAGGACCTCTTGAGAGACCCAAGATATATGAAGGTAGTAAGACACTTAAGAAGGATATACAGGGATCCAATGACAGGAGATGGCCGGTGGGGGCTCATCCTGGATTCAAAGGGAGGGATCAAGGGAGTGTTCAGCAAGAGTAAAGAAACGCCCATAAAGGTAGGCTGCTTCCCCGTGGGATATGAAGATTTTGAGAGGGCAAAAACATACCGGGACTGGAAGTTCTTATATGAGCCCAAGAGAACAGCCACCAAAAAGGTCAGCAAATAAACCTTATCAGTATGAGGAGAGCAGCACACATGAAAAAGATGGTATTTTTGGTCGGGCTATGTGTTGTGTTGTTTGGAGGGGGGCAAGTGTTGGCCGGGGATCCCCTGGAAGAGCTGCTGGAGGAATTTAACAAGCAGTATGAGGCTATCAAGCCGCCTTCCCAGTTCAGTTCGGTAGGCTCTGACTATAAGCTCGGTCAGGCGGCCTTGGGAACCCTGTACACTACCAAGGCCATCGGGTTACTTTATAAGCAGAACCGGGAGATACTGGAAAAATACAATGAAATGCTGCGCAAATATGACAAGGTAATAGAACAGAACCGCGAGATCATCAAGATCCTGTCCCAGATAGCCAAGAACCAGGAAAGGCTGCGGGCCTCGGACAATTCTGAATCCAGACCAGAGGGATGGTCGGACCAATGATCCGTGCTGTCTTGACATTATCCGTATCCTTGGCGTTGATCTTGTTAGTGCTCCGCCCATGGTCAGCGGCGTGGCCCGAGATTTATGGGTACCAAGACAAAGATGGCTACTGGCATTTTCCAGTGACCAGGGGCCTCGAGACTGGCAGACGGAATGATGGAGAGGATGATTTCCACAGAGATGTGTCTCTTGCAGCTTACATGCCCCACATAACGGCGGCTTCAAAGAAATACGGGGTGAGTCCTGCCTTTGTAATGGCGATCATCATGGCCGAGTCAGGGTATGACCACACGGCCGTTTCAAACAAGGGGGCAATGGGGCTGATGCAGCTAATGCCTCAGACCGCGGCAAGGCTGAAGGTGGGTAATCCCTTTTGTCCCGGCAATAACATCGATGGAGGAGTGAGATACCTGAAATACCTCCTTGAAAAGTTTGACAATGATATTGCTTTGGCGGCGGCAGCATATAACGCAGGGCCATCCAGGGTGGAGGCAGCGGAAGACATTCCCCCCATCCCGGAAACGAGGCAATTCGTCCGCAGGGTTCTCTCCTTCTACTACCAGTTCAAATGGGCTGAAAGCAACTAGGGTCCCCGCCACAAGAGGTTTCAATTACATAGTACCAGAGGGAGACGCAGTGGGCCTATTCACAAAAGTACACACAGGAAGAAGTTTGCGCTCGATCGTGTATACAAAACAGAACCCAGGGTGATTAAAAAAACAGACGTCCTCCGTTGCCTTCATCCCCCCTCAAGACCTGGTAAATTCTCCAGCCTCCGCCCATAACCTCCTACATATCAACTAGTTAGCGATGCTTAATTGCGCCGATGGTACCTTCGGCATGCCGATTGCACTTGCGTGATCCAGGATCCCCAATGGAAGAAACGTAAGTGAAGTGTTGGAGGTGACCATGAAACGTTATTTTTCAGTATTTTTCCTCGCAGGACTGGTCTTCGCCCTGGCCATGGCATGGAGTGGCCATGCCATGGCAGGTTCTGCCACTGTTAAGTGGCAACCAAATACGGAACCAGATCTCCAGGGCTACAGGGTGTATTACGGGACCGCAAGCAGGGACTACGGTGCGCCGATCGATGTTGGCAATGTAACCAGTTACACAATAACGGGACTTGATGAGGGCAGGACATATTATTTTGCCGTCACCGCAGTGGATAGCTCAGGCAATGAGAGCGGTTTTTCTACCGAGGTGTCCAAGACAATCGCCGACACCCATGCCCCGACCCTCACCATTACATCTCCTACCTCTGGTTCAACCTATGATACGGATCAAGCGACCGTGGATATTGCAGGTACTGCCAGCGACAATGTTGGTGTTACCAAAGTCACATGGACCAATTCCAGGGGAGGCAGTGGTACGGCAAGCGGGACCACAAACTGGTCTATCTCTGGCATACCTCTTTCTGAAGGAGATAACGTGATAGTAATAACGGCCGCAGATGCAACCGGGAATCAGGCCACAAAGACAATTACCGTAACCTATACTCGTGACACGACAGCACCTGCACCCCCACGGGGCGTGACAGTAGAGTGATCTGCTTCCATACGCCATAGACCAAGAGGCAGGGGGAGGGTTCACGAGCCCTCCACCTTTCTTTTGCTATGGAAAGTGTCTAAAAAGTCACTTCTTGTGTCACTCCCGCGCTCGCATGCATCGGGCAGGCAGGCGTTTTCCTGCCAAGATACACTCAACCAGGAAACCTAATGTTCTGGACTTTGATTCTGAGTCCATAACCTATTGAGGTTATAAAGTTGCCTTCTTGAACCTGCACCGATTCTGGTCACCAATGAGGCTTAACTTAAAACGAACTTTGACCCCACGCTGTTCAGTATGAAGGAGCCTGGAAATTCCTCCTCGAATCGATGAATGGCCTTCCATCCAGTGCAGTGCATGGGAACCAGAACAGACGGTTCCATCTGTTTGAGTTCTTTTATGGTGTCTTCAATGATAGGCTCAAAGAAGGCCCCTGAGAGATGAAATCCTCCGAAGACAGCATAGATCCTGTCTTCGCCGGTTATCTTCCTGGCATGAAGAAGGGTATTTATGATGCCAGCATGGCTGCATCCTGCCACCACCACCAGGCCTTTGTCCTTCAGGTTTATTACTAAGGCTTGATCATCCAGGATAGGGTCCGGGACCACCCGGCCGTCTTTTTCCATCATGGCATTAGGTAGGCCTTTTTCAAATGTCGTGACCCTTTCCACCTGCCCTGTCACTCCCACTTTGCCCTCGGCAATGGCAACAGATCCCTCGGATAGGATTATCTCCGCGCCTTTTTCCTGGAGTGCTCCTCTGTCCAGTGTCCTGGGAAACAGGAGCTTGCTGCCGTCTTCAAAGGCCAGATACCTAGGGGAGGAAAAGGCGGCAGGATGAAGCACCAGCTTGATTGGCCTGCCCGTTTGTTCGAGCAGCGGCACGAGCGTGCCTGTGTGGTCCATATGGGCATGGCTTAGAACTATGGTTTCTATTTGCTCGGGGGCAATACCAAGTATATTCATGTTGTGTATCACGCCAACGGGAGTCCAGCCGGTATCCAATAAGACAGTGTGGGTTTCCTCATCCCTTTGCACTGTCACGAGAAGGGACAGGCCATGCTCGGCAACGAGCGTAGTGGTGGGGATCTGCCCTCCTGAAGCAAGGGGAGGCCTTTGTACGATGTCGCCACCGGGCAGCAACACATCAATATAGTTATCCATCAAAGTAAGGATTTCCACTTTGTCCACGGGTTCGAGTTGAAAAGCTGTTTCACTCATCTTGCCCCCTCCTTTCTTGAATGGACTGGAGTCTTCTCCACAGTTCCTCTATCTGTTGCCTGGTCTGCTCAAGTGAGCCCTCATTATGGATTACAAAGTCAGCATATCCGAGTTTCTCGTCTATGGGAAGTTGGGCCCTGAGGATATTTTCAGCCTGCTCCCTTGATATGCCGTCCCGTTCCATCAATCTCTCCACCTGCTTTTCATGGGGTATGTAGACCACGACTATCTTGTGAAAAATATATTGGAGATTCTGCTCTAGAAGAAGGGGAATTACGGCCTGGATGATTGCGTTGGGATCCTTGGCGGTAATTTGGTTGACCTGTTTGAGAAATTCCTGATGAATCCTGGGGTGGGTAAAGCTCTCCAGCTTTTTACGCTTTTCCATGTCCCTGAAAACAATGTCTGAAAGCTTCTTCCTGTTGAGGGTCTCATCTTCGTTTAATACCTGCCTGCCGAAAAACTCGACGATTTCCCTCCAGGCAGGCTTACCCGGTTCCACGACCTCTCTTGCCAGCACGTCAAAGTCAATGGTATAGGCGCCAAGCTCAGCGAGCATATTGGCAACAGTAGTTTTACCGCTGGCAATACCCCCTGTGAGGCCCAGGAGTAATCGGTTGTCTTTTCCCCTGATCTCCTCAAGCTGGGCCAGAGATCCATAGCTGCCAGGAAAGGCAGCCGACAGGTCCTGTTCCGCCCCCGCGTAGCTGATGGGGTAGCGGATGCCGCGTCTGTAAAGGGCCTCCATTCCTTTGAGGGCCTTTTCCATCATGTCTGCTGGTATGGCCATGACCATGTCTTCGTCTTGGGCGTGGCCGTAGCGGCGTTCCCCATAGCATGGGATGGTGAGCGATGGCTTACCAGTGAGGTAACACCTGGCGATTGCATCGGAGCAGGATGACTCCCCGACACAGTAAAACTGCATTACCTCGTAGTCCTCGAACTGCAGGGAATTGATCAGCAACATCATCTGCGCCGGGTTGGCATAGATCAGCACAATGTCAGGTTCAAAGGGG
>JALVSJ010000238.1 GCA_027024445.1 Desulfobacterales bacterium | reverse complement strand
ACCCTAGGGAGAACTTGAGTACTTTAACGTTGAAGTATTTTGCCACTATGAAATGGCCCAATTCGTGAAAGAAGATGAGCACTCCTAGAACCAAAATGAAAGGAATAACATAGTAAACAAATATTTCCATATCTACCTTCTACGCACCTGCTTTCTGAGGTTTCGGGGCCAAAAACCCTTCTGCCTTTTCCCTGGCCCATGCGTCGGCCTTGAGGACAGTACCTAAGGTTTTGACACTTTCGGGTTCGTGCATGGCCATTGTGTTTCGGATAATTTCTGGAATATCCATAAATCCTATTCTCTCTTGAAGAAATGCTTGCACTGCCACCTCATTGGCGGCATTCAACACGGCAGGCATGGTGCCACCCACACGCGCAGCTGTCAAAGCCAGGGAAAGGCAGGGGAACTTTTCGGTGTCTACGGGCTCAAAGGTGAGACTTCCCAATTCGCCAAAGCTAAGCGCAGGGGCATCTATCTCCAGATGCCGAGGATAGGCTAGCGCATAGGCAATGGGGATTGTCATGTCAGGCATGCCAAGCTGAGCAATTATTGAGCCATCCTTATATTCCACCATAGAATGCACAATGCTTTGAGGATGTATGACTATCCCTATCTTCTCCATAGGCAGGTCAAAAAACCATTTTGCCTCTATTGCCTCTAGGCCTTTATTCATCAAAGTAGCCGAATCAATGGTCACTTTCGGGCCCATCTGCCAGTTGGGGTGTTTAAGGGCCTGCTGAGCGGTGACTTTAGTTAATTCTGCTGGTCTAAGTCCCAGGAAGGGTCCTCCCGAAGCTGTAAGGATCACTCTCTTGATGTCCTCGCGGTTGTGTCCCCTTAGGCATTGTAATATAGCACTATGCTCACTGTCTATTGGTAATACCGAGTTGCCCTTTGAGGCTGCTTCGGCCATAATTAGTTGGCCTGCCATGACCATTGCTTCTTTGTTGGCTAAGGCAACCTGTTTCCTAGCTCTCACTGCTTCATAGGTAGGGACGAGCCCGGCTGCCCCGCTCATGGCTGATACAACTGTATCCACATTTGACATTGTGGCAAGTTCTACATATCCGCCGGTGCCATGGAGTATTTCCACAGAGGTATCCTTCGGGAGTGTGTCAGATAGGATCCGAGCCGTCTGTTTGTCCTGAACAGCAACTTTTCTGGGCTTCCACTCCTGGATCTCTCGAGCCAGCACTTCAATATTCTTGCCTGCTCCAAGGGCCAGTACTTGATACTTATCAGGGTGTAGTCTCAATACCCTTAAAGTGTTCAGGCCGATCGACCCCGTGGAACCCAATATTACGATCCTTTTTCTTTTCCCTTTGGTCATTTTCTATTTAACCCTGGGTATCAAATCAATAACAGATACAGATAAAGTACGGGTATAGCAAAAAGCAGGCCATCTATCCGATCCAAAATTCCCCCATGTCCGGGCAGGAGCGAGCCGCTATCCTTTCTTCCTTGGGTTCTCTTAAGAAGGGACTCGGCCAAGTCCCCCAGTTGGGCTGCTAAAGTTATCCCTACCAACAACACCACCGCTGAAACCCCCACCCTCCCTATCTTGAGGATATGCAGGTACCAAAGGCCTCCCAGAATCGTGCACAAGGCTCCCCCAAGTGCACCCTCCCACGTTTTGCCAGGACTAACAGAGGGGAATAACTTATACCTTCCC
>JALVSJ010000237.1:2459-5381 GCA_027024445.1 Desulfobacterales bacterium | reverse complement strand
CTCCTGCAGGGCCGATGGCTATGACACTGGTCTTTGGGCCGCCATAGGTTTTCTTGATAGCATCCGTGGCTTCAAATGTATCCAAACCCCAAAGTTCGGATGCCTCCTGAAAGTATACATTGTGATCCTTGATCACCAATATGGTTGGTTTTATCGCTTTTCCCGTGATCACCACATGATCAAACCCAGCTCCCTTGAGATTTCTCGCAAAACGCATGGAACCAACCGACTCTGATATGGCCCCATTCAGGGGAAAGCGTGTGGTGGCCACAATCTTTGCAGCCCCAGGCACTCCTGTCCCAACCAGGGGACCTGCGCCGAGGATGATAGGGTTTTCAGGGGAAAGAGGGTCTGTCCCTTTCTCATAGGCCTGTCTCATAAGCCACGCATTCATGCCCAGGCCGCCTATGAAATTTTTGGCAGCGTCAAGCTCCAAATCCCTAACTTCTATTTCTCGCGAGCTCAGATCAACAAACAGAACCTTTCCCATGTATCCGGTTGCCATATGCACTCCTTATAGAGAGGCACCAATAAGCTGAACCAGTAGTTCATTGGGGCCCAAAAAGATTTGCACTATCTTTGCATCCCTCATGTATTTCTCTACCGGATATTCCTTCGAGTATCCATATGAACCCATCACCTGAACGCACTGGGTTGTAACCTGCATGGCCATGTTTGTGGCAAACACCTTTGCCATATTAGAGAACCGGTCTCGATGGGGATGACGCTTGGTGTTAGCCCACGCGGAGCGGTAAACCATCAGCCGGGCAGCATCTATGTTCATGGCCATATCAGCGAACATGGCAGAAATGAGGCTGTGCTGGATGAGTGGTTTCCCACCCACTACTCTGTCCTTGCAATAGCCCAGGGCATATTCAAAGGCTCCCCGTGCAATGCCAACTGATATCATTCCGCCTCCCAGGCGATTATAGGTCAGGGTCCTGTGTAAGATCTTGGCCCCGTCCCCGACATTCCCCAGCATGTTTGCTCGTGGCACACGGACGTTGTCAAAAATCACCTCAGAGTTTCTGTCAGCATGCATTCCCATCTTTGGCTCTGGTTTCCCGAATGAAAGGCCATCGCGGTCCTTCTCCACTACTACGAGACAGGACCCTTCTTCGCCCAGATCCGGATCGACCGTACCGACTACCACGTAAAGGTAGGCTATGCCCGCATTGCTCGGCCATATTTTCGTACCGTTTATGACAAGATCA
The DNA here is from genome assembly GCA_027024445.1 of Desulfobacterales bacterium. Lineage (GTDB taxonomy): Bacteria > Desulfobacterota > DSM-4660 > Desulfatiglandales > Desulfatiglandaceae > B111-G9. Next base: position 4,167 of record JALVSJ010000237.1, on the reverse strand, counting down.
TCTCCTTCCTCTTTTACAATGGTACGGCATGTGCGAAGCTTCATCCGCGGATCTTCTATGTCAGCACCCGATGGAGGCTCTGTCATGCAAATCGCCCCGACATTGGCCTCTTCTCTCGAGGCAAGGGGGCGGAGGAAGCGCTCCCGCTGCTCCTCATTGGCAGCCATGATGATCGGGGTCATTGCAAACCATGTATCCCCAATAACCGTGGCCATTCCACCATCCACTGCAGCCAGTTCTTCCAGAATGACCATCACGTCAATATTATTTCCATTTGACCCTCCATATTTCTCTTCAATCGGGAACCCCAGCAGCCCTATTTTGGCCGCTTCAAGTAATATCTTATCCACATACTTGCCCTCGGCATAATCCTCTTCAAATTTATCCCGAACCGGCAATATCTCCTTTTCTGCAAACTTTGCTGCCATGTCCTTGATGAGTTTTCTTCTCTCAGACAATTCAAAATTAAACATTGCATCCCCCTATCAGTTTAAACTTTCAGATCTTTGCCAATATGGAAGGCCTTACCCACCGAGCCGCCCAATTTGTGGTAGGTCTGCGTCTTGGGCGAGTATATCAAGGGATCGATTTTCATGGGATCCGGAACCCCTTCTTTCATACAGTCCTCATTAACATAAGACTCCACTATCTCTCCAATGACAAGCACATGGCTCCCGACCTCCACTATTTGCATAACCCTGCACTCCAGGTTCACCGGGCACTCCCTCACCAGGGGCACCTCTAACTTTGAGCCATCAAATGTGTCAAATAGTGCCGATTTGTCCCTCTTGCTTCCCGAATAGATACCGCAAAAATCAACTCGTTCTGCCATAGATGTAGAGGGAACATTGATAGAGAAGGCTCCCTTTTCACGAATGCCTTTGAGTGTGTAGCGTTTCTGGTAAACCGCTACGGCCACAGCAGGTGGCTTGCGGCAGGCAATACCGCACCATGCGGCTGTCATGAAATTTGGCTTCCCCTCAACTATAGCCCCAACCAGCACCGCTGGCATAGGATACAATAAAGTCTCTGGCCCAAGCCTTACCTTTTCCATTTTTCACCTCCCATTAACTATCTCTAACTCTTTTCAAGATCGTCCCACCACCTCGTAATGCACCACTTTGGGCTCAAATTCCAGCAAAAATTCTTTATCTTCAGGATAGTATTTTGCTGCCTCCACATCCTCCCCGGCAAAGGCCTTTATACTGTCCAGGTCTTCCCAAAAAGTCATGGTGATGAAGTGGGTGACTTCGCCTTCTTCACGTTGAAGCACATAAACACTGATATTTCCTTCCACTGACTGATAATCAGGGATGGCCCGCTCATTCAAAAACTTTGCATATGCCTGCGCCTTGCTCGTGGGTACACGGCCATGCCACATTCGTACGATCATTTCATCCGCCTCCTTTTCCTTAAGCACTTGCAGTCACTCTGTGACCCGCCTTTTCTAGCACATTAATGGCCTTTTGCAACATCTCCTCTTTTACCAACAAGTAATCAGTATTGTAAGTGGATATAGCTAGGATGCATATACCGGCCTCTGCAAGCGGTCCTGTCAGAGATGAGAGGATGCCAATCTGCCCAAAATCCATCGGGCCATGAACCCGCATGCAACGCCACCCTCCTGAAACCGAAATACCTTTTGGGATAAATCTCACCGGACACAACACGGATAACTCATCCGGAGTTCTAGCCAAAAAAGAAAAAT
>JALVSJ010000237.1:0-2449 GCA_027024445.1 Desulfobacterales bacterium | reverse complement strand
AACAACCCGCTATCCACGATGGTATCTCTCCAGAACTATCCAGCTGGCATATACCGAACTCTTCGGGCAGAACAATCAATGCAGCCATGATCCTTCACCCCCTGCGATATCATGTAAGCCCTACGACTTTCCGTCAAATGACCTTAGCATGTCAAATGTTGGCGCGATTTTGGTCTTTTGTCATCGAACAGTAAAATACGCTCTATTTTATGTAAAATTAAGGGTAAGCGTCTAGGGTACCCATTTTTCCATGACCTGTGTGCGGTGCTATCGTTGCTCCGATAGGGTTAATGAAAGAGAAAGGAGCGACGGTTATGACAAGAGAGGAAAGACTTACGTACTGGCAAGGTATCATTAATGAGTATACGGATAGTGGCCTCGGTGGTGCTGCGTTCTGTAGGGAGCATGGCATAAATCCTGGTCGTTTCTATCACTGGCGCCGACGACTGACCGATAGCAATCATTGCAATGAGAGTGGTGGAGGCTTTTTCGAACTGATCCCCTGCGCCTCCCCAAACAACAGAGCTACGATCCATGTGCAACTTCCTAACGGCATTGCGATAGAAGTGGGCGGTGGCTTTGACCCAGTCACACTTCGTGCAGTTATAGAGACGGTAGCTCCCTTAAAGCCATGCTCCCGATAAATGGTGCCACCCGTATATATCTATACAGTGGACCGTGTGACATGAGGAAGAGCTTTGATGGTCTGTGTGGTCTGGTCCGCTCTGAGTTAGGGGCAGATCCCCTCAGTGGCTCTTTATTTGTATTCTGCAACCGTCGTCGTACCATGGTCAAAGTGCTGTACTGGGACAGGGATGGGTTTGTGATATGGTATAAGAGGCTGGAAGAAGGCACATTCACCCTGCCCCTTGTTCATGGCCCAGGGGGCATAATTGATCGCAGACAGCTATCTATGTTGTTGGAAGGAGTGGTGGCCAAGAGGATGGAAAAAAGATATGTTTTTGGCAAATAGCCTGTTGACAAATATGGTGGCTCATGTATATAGGGCGCCATGGTTACTGACCTTGCCATTGCAAATGAGCTGCTTGAGCAAAAGCAGCTTTACATCGAAGAACAACAGAACCACATTGAAGAACTCACCCGCAAACTCCACTCTACTCAGCAACAGTTAAAGGCATTGCAGCACCAGGTGGAGCAACTGCTCAAACGTCTGTATGGCCGCAGCTCAGAGAAGTTTGACCCAAACCAGCTAAGGATGTTTAAGGACAAGGAACTCATTGAGGCCCTTGAGGGGGAACAGGGTCATCCTGTTGTGGAGGTTCCTGAGGCTATAGGAGTTGTTGAAAAGAAAAAGCCTATCAAGGCCAAACGCAAGCACCCGGGCCGTATTCCTATACCTGAGCACCTGGAGAGAGTAGAAATTATTTTAGATCTCCCTGAAGAGAAAAAGCTCTGTCCTGAAACTGGCAAGCCACTGAAGCAAATAGGGTGGGAGGTCTCCGAGAAGCTGGAGTACAGACCTGGTAGGCTGTTTGTCAATGTGTACAAGAGGCCCAAGTACGTATCTCCTGACCCTGTGGTATCAGAAGACCTTGGTGTAATAACCGCACCTATGCCTGATCATCCCATAGAAAGGTGCAAGGCAGATGTGGGACTGTTGAGTCAAATCATAGTGAGCAAATTTGCGGATCATCTCCCCCTTTATCGCCAGGATGGGATATTTGAGAGGGAGGGAGTCACGATACCGAGGTCAACCCAAACCAGTTGGTTGCTTCAGTGCTACGAGGCCATCGCACCACTTGGAGAAGCACTGAAGCAAGTAGTGCTCGAAAGTGATATTCTGTTTACTGATGATACCCTTACTCCCCTTCAAGCCAAGGGTCATGGCAAGGTAAAGAAGGGGCGGCTTTGGGTGTATGTAAGGGGAGGTCCTGGTCCCCCACTGGCAGTATATGATTTTTCCCCTGACAGGAGCAAAAGACGCCCACTTGATTTTCTTGAAAACTACCGTGGCTATGTGCATGCAGATGCCTACAGTGGATATGATGAGTTATTCCAGAGAGAAGGGGTCATGGAAGTAGGGTGCTGGGTGCACGCCAGGCGGAAGTTTGATGAAGCGGTGTCTTCGAGGCCTCGGGAGGCCACGGAGATCTTGGGCCGTATTGGACAACTGTACAAGGTGGAGTCAGCATGCAAAGACATGGGGCCGCAGCAGCGGTGTGTTTACAGGAATACCCATGCCAGACCTATCATTGATCGGTTATTCAAAAGGCTTGAAGAACTGATACCTGAAACCACTCCTTCTGAACCATTGAGAAAGGCCATTAACTACGCACTAAACCAGAGAGAGGCGCTGTACCGGTATCTGGATAACGGTTGGCTGAAGCCCGACAATAACACGGCAGAGAATGCCATAAGGCCCCTTGCCCTGGGAAGGAAGAACTGGTTATTTGCAGGTAGTGAGAGGGGTGGAAAGGCTGCTGCCCTT
>JALVSJ010000236.1 GCA_027024445.1 Desulfobacterales bacterium | reverse complement strand
CTGGAATGTGTCAGCAGGTACTATAGAGGAATATCCTGGTAATCTTAACGAATATTATGATCATTTGGCACGGTCAAGTGTTCGCCTGACTGATGAACTGTATGATCATCATGCGGCTGACAACCCATCTGCCCAACATACAGCCGATCGGAAAAGAAGAAAGAGTAAAAAGGAGCTCAAGAGAGAAAGGGCAGAGATGAGAAGAAAAATCCGGGAAGCCTTAAGTCCAATTGAGGCCACTATCCAGGAATTGGAAGAGAAGATCTCTGTTCTTGAATCAAGACAGGAGGAAATAGAGGCAGAGCTTTGGTTTGAAAGGGTAAACCATGAGAATTGATGATAAGCATAAACCTCTCTTAAAACAGCTCGGGCTCACTGAGGAGGACTTCGAGAAATTCGACGGCAAATTTGTCACATACGAATACGATGAAATTAAGGGTGTCCGACTTTACGACCCTTATTACACCACTTCATATAATGAGTACATAGGCATTGATGGGTGGAGTGCATGGAGCAGTGAAAAGGACACCTTTATGTCCGACATTTTGAAGAGAGCAGAGAAAAAGGCCGAGCCCTCTGAGGGAAAGACTGGCCCAGACAGCCAGGATAAAGTCCAGGACGCTCTTAAGAAGAAATTTGGCCACGGGAAGTAATGTTTTTGGTTTGTTCGCCTTTTACCCCGCAATCTTTGACACGAGGCTAGCCAACTGGTCGGTGGAGTCCTTCAGCCTCGTTACGAGAGCCCTTAAGAGGGTCCTCATTTGTGGCGAGAGGCTCTCGTAATCTTTTATTACCCTGTCTGTATCCAGGACACCTACCTTTACGGGGCCATTAGCAAATACCGAGGCAGTTCGAAGGCACTCACCCTTTGTTATAAGGGCCATCTCGCCAAATATGTCACCCTTTCGCAAGGTATCAACCGTAAGCCAGCCTTTGGGCGTCTTCTTCTTCACTTTTACTTCTCCCTCAATAATCACAAAGGCCCAGTCGCCCTTTGTTCCTTGTTGAATTATTTCAGTCCTGTCCGCGTAGTCTTCTTCATGTGATATATATCCGTAAACCACCTTATCGATACTCATGCCCTTCGGCCTCCATTACGGCATCATGAAAAATCCCAGTTTTTTCCTCGAGTCCTGGCTCACATCTACATAGGCCATACCCAGGAATAGCCTGCCTGGCAGGCGTCCCTTTCGTATGTCCACTATCTTTGCGATAAATTCCACGTCTTTGTTGTTTGGCAAAACAGTTGAAATGTGAAGCATTTCACCCAGGTCATGCATCACATTTGACCTGCCAGTTGAGGTAACCTCCATCCCTACCCCAGCAAGGCTTATGTCCTTTATTTTTCCGGGAAATTTTACTTTGGGCGGGGCATCGAGCGGCCTGTAGAAGCAGTCCAGGTCCACTTGCTTTCGATAAAACCTCCTGCCCGATGCCTGATTATTGGATGGGCTTTGCTGGGCCTTACTTTCTTCAAGTTTTGCCCCCAGTTTGCCTATGAGTGCGTTTGTTTTTAGCAGCCGGGACAGCATCTTGTCGGCTATCAACTTTACCAGGGGGGGCATCTGCTCATATTCCTTTGTGAGCCTGGCCGGGTGCCACGCCTCTATTTCCACATCCGTCAGTGCCCGGGCCGATGCAGAGCGGGTTTCAGAGGATTTATTGAAAAAGCT
>JALVSJ010000235.1 GCA_027024445.1 Desulfobacterales bacterium | reverse complement strand
AACTGACACCAAGTCTGACAAAGGCATCAGCCAATCGCGAGCGCTTGAAATCCTGAAAGAGCGCTACGCAAGGGGTGAAATCGACACCGAGGAGTTTGAGCGAAAAAGGCGCCTCCTCGAGTCATAGAACAGGTCGCTGCTCCTCAAAAGTAGAGCCAGTAACCAGGAGAGTATTTACATGCTCGCAACCAATAACACCAGAATCAGCTTTATAGGATTGACGATTGTGGGCGTCACGGTGCTTCACTATCTCACCTTGGCTGAGATGCGATATGAACATACCTTCTTGAGGCTCCTCTATTACATTCCCCTGGTCTTTGCTGGACTATGGTACGGAATACGAGGGACACTGGCAGTGTGTGGGACCGTGGTCGCCCTCTATACTCCCTATATGATGATACAGTGGCATGGGTTTTCCACAGAAGACTTCGACCGCCTGATGGAAGGAGTCCTCTTTGTTGGCATAGCAATCTTGCTCGGAATCCTTATGGACAGGGAGAAACGCCATACAAAGGCGCTCATGGAAGCCCAAAATCTTGCTGCAGTTGGACGGGCTGTGAACGAGATCGCCCATGACATGAAGTCTCCCTTGATGGCCATAGGAGGTTTTGTGAACCAGGTCGCAAGACAGATTCCTGCGGAGGACCCGAGGCGAAAGAAACTTGACATCGTTTTAAAGGAAACTTCAAGGCTGGAAGAAATGGTCAGAGAAATGCTTGAGTTCAGCAGGTCTGTGAGACTCAAAAAATCACCTCTGGATATAAACGAACTGGTGACAGATCTGGCAAAACTATTAAGCCGCAATGGCGTTCAGTCCGAGGTCCAATTAGTCCCGGAGTTAAGCCCTGATTTACCCAAGATAATGGGAGATCGAGACAAGATTCGAAGGGTACTAACGAATATTATCACCAATGCTATTCAGGCATCCCCTGAAGACCAGAAAGTAAGGATTCTAACAGAGCCATCTGAAGACGGAATATCGATAAAGGTAGTAGATTACGGTGCGGGGATAAAGGATGATCACAAAGAAAGTGTTTTCCATTCCTTCTTTACGACAAAGAAGAGTGGGACGGGACTGGGCCTTGGAGTGGCCAAGAAGATAACTGAGGCCCATGGCGGGAGAATTTACTTTTACCCAAACCAGGGTGAGCCTGGCGTCACTTTCGTAGTTGAGCTTCCGGCTAATTCCTCTGCGTGATCAGAAAGGAGCAGGTCATGGAAGGGCATGAACATCACCATCATCACGAACATGAACGCATGGCTCCACAGATTGAATTCGTAGACCCTGTCTGCGGAATGAAGACAACGGAAGAGTCCCAGTTCATGAAGTATGAACATGAAGGGCAGGCGTTTTACTTTTGCAGTGATACGTGCCTGAACAAATTCAAGGAAAATCCGGAAAAGTATATTCACCCTGCCCATGGGGGAACGGAAGAAAAGCCCCCTCCAGAACCCACGGGCACAGGTATGTATACGTGCCCCATGCACCCTGAAGTTCGCCAGATTGGCCCTGGTTCATGCCCCATTTGCGGCATGGCTCTCGAGCCGGTCATGCCCACTGAAGAGGAAGACAATGAAGAATATCTGTACATGAGAAGGAGATTCTGGGTTGGTGCTTTCCTTACCCTCCCACTGGTGCTCATTGCCATGAGATACATCTTTTTCCCGGGGGGG
>JALVSJ010000234.1 GCA_027024445.1 Desulfobacterales bacterium | reverse complement strand
CTATGAAAGCTACCACGTTATGCCAATTACATATGCGCCATTTCAATGATGGTGATACCATTGTGATAGAGCCTTTTCGGGCAAGGGCATTTAAGCTGGTCAAAGACCTTGTGGTTGATCGAAGTGCCTTTGATGAAATAATCCAGGCGGGTGGCTACATATCGGTCAACGCCGGGCAGGCCCCGGAGGCCAACACTATACTTGTTCCGCCCGAAAAGGCCGAGCTTGCCATGGATGCTGCAGCTTGCATAGGGTGTGGGGCATGTGTTGCAGCCTGTCCCAATGCTTCAGCCATGCTCTTTGTGGGGGCAAAGATATCCCACCTGGCCCTGTTGCCCCAGGGTAGGCCCGAGGCTGCCAGGAGGGCGCTCAATATGTTGAGGAAGATGGATGAACTGGGCTTTGGTAATTGCACCAATCACACTGAATGCGAGGCCGTGTGTCCAAAGGAGATTTCTATAAGCAATATCGCCCGATTTAATCGCGAATTCATCAAGGCAAGCTTCGGGTCAAGGGAAAAATAACGCCCACAACTCGCCCTTGATTATTAGACATTTTTTGCTTGACAGCCTACCTCAATTTTTCTATACAGCCACTTCAATGGCTCCGGCCATTTCACAAAAAAATCTGGTTAGTTATGGGCCCTATAGCCTGGGAGAAACGGGGCTCGGCGTGAAAGTAGGTGTCAGAGAATGGGTCTCGAAGATTTCCTGAAAGCGCAGAAGGGCTCGATTTTGCCGCGATGGCTTGATTCGCTCTTTGAAGTTTATCCTCCAGGATCACATGGGTTCCTGAGAAAAAAGAAAGACAGGTTTGCGAACCCCGTAGGATATTCACTCACAGTAGAACTGGAAAAGCTTTACGATGCGATCGCGTCGCAAGCCACTGCAGAAGAGATTGAACAAACCCTGGATAACATAATGAAGATCAGGGCAGTTCAGGATCTAAAGGCTTCAGAAGCGGTTCGGTTTATTCTCGATCTGAAGAAAATCGTGAATGAAAATCTGGGGAGAAAGACGGGGGAGCAGGGTTCAGCGCCAGAAGTGAAGGAATTTGAACAGAAGATGGACAGGTTGTGCCTGGAGGGCTTTGATATCTACAGTAGGTGCAGGCAGAAGATATTTGACCTCAGGGTTAATGAGGTGAAAAGACAGGTTTCCAGATTGATGGAGCGGGCAAATCTTGTCTGTGAGATCCCAGATGTGGCTGAGGATCTTTGAGGACTAAAACGGCAACAGGTTCTAGTAAGCGAGGTAAGGATTTATGGGCTTCATTGTCAGTATCCTCTTTTCTTTGTCGGCTGTAATTGTGGTTGTGGCTGTACCGTGGATTGGCGTGGGAGCTTTAGGTCTTAAGACCTTATTTGGTGTTGTGGTTCCCTATGCTGCAATGACCATTTTCTTTGTAGGAGTGATAATTCGGGTGATTGATTGGGCACGATCCCCTGTACCGTTCCGTATACCCACTACAGCAGGCCAGCAATGGTCTTTCCCTTGGATTAAGCACAGCCGAATCGATAATCCCAAAGACAATTGGGGAGTTCTCCTGAGGATGTTTTTTGAAGTTGTGACCTTCCGCTCCCTGTTCAGAAATACTAGATTAGAGTACAGGAGAGTCGAAGGTGCTCCCAAGGTAGACTACGAATGGGAGAAGTGGCTCTGGCTTGCCGCCCTATTGTTCCATTATTCCTTCTTTGTAATTTTTCTCAGGCATTTCAGATTCTTCATGGAGCCGATTCCTCATTTTGTAGAAATCTTGGACAAGATTGATGGCTTTTTGGAGCTGGGCATTATACCTTTTATTAATGGCCTGGGCGTACCAACAGTATACCAGACAGATTTGCTCCTGATGCTTGCCTTGACCTACCTTTTTGTAAGGCGTCTTTATATTCATCAGGTGCGCTATGTCTCTCTCCCAGCGGATTATTTCCCATTGTTCTTGATCATGGCTCTGGGGACTACAGGGATTCTCATGAGGTATTTCCTGAGAGTAGACATAACTGCAGTGAAAACCCTCGCAGTGGGGCTATTTACCCTTCATCCCAAGAGTCCGGAAGGTATAGGGGTTATCTTCTACATACATCTATTTTGCATTTGTACTCTTATTGCATATTTTCCCTTTAGTAAGCTAATGCATTTTGCCGGGGTGTTTTTAAGTCCTACAAGAAACCTCTCCAATAACAGTAGGATGAAACGTCACATCAATCCGTGGAATTACCCCGTTAAGGTGCATACTTACGAAGAGTATGAAGATGAGTTCAGGGAGCTAATGATTGAAGCGGGTATCCCGGTTGAAAAACAGCCTGAAACAACTGGTGAAACAGAAGAAGAAAAGGAGTAGCTATGGCAGACGTTCCAAAACCAGAAGAACTGGCTCAGATAGATCATCGGCCACCGGTATTTAAACCATGGATGGACAGCCCTCCAGAGTTTAAGAAAGGCTTCTACTGCTATGGCGCAAAGGGCAAAAATCTGGCTGCAGTAGGAATGCCCAATGCCAGGGACTGGAATCCTGCTGAAGAAGACTGGAAGCTGCCCGAGGATTGGGAAGACATAGTCAAAGATGGAATGGTGGACCGCCTTGATAAATTTAGGTCATTCAAACTATTTATGGACATCTGTGTTAGATGTGGTGCTTGTGCAGACAAGTGCCACTTCTTTATTGGATCAGGTGATCCCAAGAACATGCCCGTTCTAAGGGCTGAGTTGATCCGATCGGTCTATAGGAGGTATCACACCTTAGGGGGAAGGATCTTTGGCAAACTGGCAGGTGCCCGAGAGTTGACGGAACAAGTTCTCAAAGAGTGGTGGTACTATCTTTATCAATGTACTGAATGCAGACGGTGTTCCCTGTTCTGTCCTTACGGAATAGATACGGCAGAGATTACAATAATAGGCAGGGAGCTCACCAATCTGTTGGGCCTTAATACAGACTGGATTTCCGCCCCTGTGGCTAATTGCTATCGGACTGGCAACCATCTTGGTATCCAGCCTCATGCTTACAAGGACATGATCGACTTCTTCGCGGATGAGATTGAGGAGATAACGGGGATCAGAGTAAATCCGTCTTTTAACAGAAAAGGCGCGGAGATCCTGTTCATTACTCCTTCTGGTGACGTATTTGCTGACCCAGGCACTTATACTGCAATGGGCTACCTGATGCTATTCCATTACCTGGAAAGCATGGGCCTGGATATAACCTGGAGTACGTATGCATCAGAGGGTGGCAATTTTGGATACTTCACTTCCCACGAGATGGCCAAACGGCTTAATGCCAAAATGTATGCTGAGGCCAAGCGTCTCGGCGTGAAGTGGATTCTTGGTGGTGAGTGCGGCCACATGTGGCGCGTTATCAACCAATACATGGATACCTTCAACGGGCCCGCAGATTTCCTCGAAGAACCGGTATCTCCGATTACCGGGACCAAGTTCGAGAACGCAAAATCCACGAAAATGGTTCACATCACCGAGTTCACTGCGGATCTCATACGGCATAACAAGTTGAAACTCGATCCTAGCCGGAATGACAACCTGGTGGTTACATTCCATGACTCCTGCAACACCTCCCGTGGCATGGGGATATTCGAAGAGCCGCGCTATGTTGTAAAAAGCGTGTGCAACAATTTTTATGAAATGCCACCCGAGACTATTCGAGAACAAACTTTCTGCTGTGGCTCTGGCGCTGGATTGAATGCGGGTGAGAACATGGAACTGCGCATGAGAGGTGGACTGCCCAGGGCCAATGCGGTGAAACACGTCCATGAGAAATATGGCGTGAATATGATGGCTTGCATCTGCGCCATTGATAGAGCCGCTCTTCCCACATTAATGGACTATTGGGTGCCTGGCGTGCAGATAACCGGTGTTCATGAACTTGTGGGGAACGCATTGATTCTTGAAGGGGAGAAGGAGAGGACAACGAACTTGCGCGGTGAGCCGCTTCCGGGAATGGAGGAAGAAGAGGATGTATGATGGAGGTAAGATAATAGCTGGCCTTATTATAGGCATTGGATTGTTGCTATCGCCTTTCTTTTATAACGCTGGCAAGGCAATAAAGCCGCCAGAGCCTGAGCTGACCCCAAAAGCAAAGGAGGCAAAGGTATGCGTAGCATCCCTTGAATATATGAAAAGCAACCACATGCATCTGTTGGACAAGTGGCGACAGACTGTGGTGAGGAATGGCGACAGGTACTACGAGTCGGCAAACGGAAAGGTGTACTATAAGAGCTTGCAGGTGACTTGTCTTGATTGTCATTCTAATAAATCTAAATTCTGTGATCAGTGTCACAATTACATCGGCATGAAGCCCTTTTGTTGGGATTGCCATCTCGAGCCGAAGGAGAAAAAGTGATGGGTATCAGCAGAAGAGAATTCCTGAAGGTCGCGGGACTTTCCGCTCTGATGGCGGCGTCCGGAAAAGCGGGTTTTGAATTGCTCCGACCTGGACAGGTTGAAGCATCGGTACCGGTGACCAAAGGCAAGCGTTGGGCAATGGCCGTCGATATGCGCAAGGTGACGCCAGAGATAATAGAAGAGTGCAGGAAGGCCTGCCATCACTATCATAATGTGCCAGAGTTCGGAGATCCTAAAGTAGAAATTAAATGGATCTGGGCCGAGGAATATGAACACTCCTTTCCAGATCAACATCATGAGTATGCTCCGGAAGATATCAAGGAGAAGGAATTTCCACTTTTGTGCAATCATTGTTCCAATCCTCCCTGCTGTCGAGTGTGTCCCACGGGGGCAACATGGCAAAGGGAAGATGGAATTGTTATGATGGACTGGCATCGTTGCATCGGATGCAGGTTCTGTATGGCAGGCTGTCCGTATGGTTCTAGGAGCTTCAACTGGGGTGATCCTAGAAAGGCACCCAAAGAACTGAATCCGAATTTCCCCACAAATCCTGATTTCCCTACAAGGACTGTGGGAGTGGTGGAGAAATGTACCTTCTGCAATGAGAGGATCGCAAAGGGTGAATTGCCTATATGTGTGGAAAAGGCAAATGAAATTGAAAAGGATTCTTTCATTTTCGGTGATCTGGCCGATCCAGACTCCAACGTGAGGAAGGCTTTACGAAAGCACTTTTCTATTCGACGTAAGACTGAACTGGGAACTCATCCTAATATTTACTATATTATAGCGTGAGGTGGTTATGCTTGACAGAGCATTAAAAGGTAGTAGCAGGTACTGGGGATGGCTTATATTTCTGCTCATTTTGATGGGGATTGGTTTTATTCTGTGGCTTTATCAGTTCAAGGTTGGTTTGAAAATCACGGGCATGAGCAGGGACGTGTCCTGGGGGTTTTATATCGCCCAATTTACTTATCTTGTTGGAGTGGCGGCCTCCGGGGTAATGGTGGTCCTTCCGTATTACATACACGATTATAAGA
>JALVSJ010000233.1 GCA_027024445.1 Desulfobacterales bacterium | reverse complement strand
CCAATGACTGAAGTTGGGAAAACTTACAATAGCCCTACTTCCGATTCTAAGTGCCTCCTTTAAGACTTGAAAAGGCTCATAAACTTGCTGAAGTGTCTGGCTCACAATCACATAATCAAAGCTGTTGTCAGGATAGCCCCGAATCTCGGCATTTATGTCTCCATGAACTACCGACAGCCCCTTTGCCACGCAACTTTCAACCTTTGTTTCATCCTTCTCCACCCCAACTCCCTTGACTCCTTTTTGCTCCTTGAGGTACTTGAGAAGGTTACCTTGCCCGCAGCCCAGATCCAGCACCTTACTGCTTGGTCTGATCCATGAAGCTATGATTTGTAGGTCAAATCGTATTCCATTATTCTTGAAACGTATTACTGACATTATCTAAAAACCCCGCTATCAGAGCACTCAACCTAGGATTTGGCAGTAGAAAAGCATCGTGTCCCCATTTTGCGTCAATCTCGCAAAAACTCACATCTCCCCAGTTTTTCTTTATTGCCTGAACTATGGCCCTGGATTGGTACGTAGGATAGAGCCAATCCGATGTAAAAGACACAACCAGGAATCTGGCTTGCGCCTTTGACAGTGCGGCGGCCAAAGAATCATTCCCATGTTCTCTGGCAAGATCATAGTAGTCTGCCGCCTTGGTAATGTAGAGAAAAGAATTGGCATCAAAGCGTTCTACAAATTTTCTGCCTTGGTAAAGGAGATAGCTTTCTATCTGGAAGTCAGCGTCAAAATCATAGGAAAACGCGTTCTTGTTCTGCAGCCTGCGTCCGAACTTTTCCCACATGGACTCCTCTGACAGGTAGGTGATGTGACCTATCATGCGCGCCACTGCCAGCCCATGATCTGGTCTTGGACCATTGTAATAATGGCCTCCCTTCCAATTGGGATCAGCCATGATAGCTTGGCGTGCCACTTCATTAAAGGCGATGGCAAGGGCAGAATGCCTGGCTGTTGTGGCAAGGGCAACGGCGGAACGTACCATTTCCGGATACCTGACCGCCCATTCCAGCACCTGCATTCCCCCGATGGATCCCCCAACCACGCTCAACAGCTTCTCTATGCCTAGGTGATCCATCAATGCCTTCTGGGCATCCACCATGTCACCTATGGTAACCAGTGGAAAGTTCAAACCATAAGGTCGTCCAGTCTCGGGATTGATAGAGCTTGGCCCGGTACTTCCCATACAGCTTCCAATTATGTTGGAGCAGATGACAAAATACCTGTCTGTATCAATTCCCTTGCCGGGCCCGATCATGATGTCCCACCACCCCGGCTTTGGGTCATCCACGCTATAATAGCCCGCCGCATGGCTGTCCCCCGAAAGTGCATGGCAAATGAGAACAGCGTTGCTCTTTTCTTTGTCAAGTTGCCCATATGTTTCGTAAGCAATAGTAACAGGTCCCAAACGTTCTCCGCTTTCAAGGACCATTTCGTTAGGGGGATGAGCAAAGGTAAAATATTTCTTCTCTACCAGCCCTACCGATATTCCGTTTCTGTCGTGCTCTATATACTCACTCATTTTCCTAAGCAGCTTTCACTGTCCTACGAAGAGCCTGGTCAAGATCATCTAGTATGTCAGTGATATCTTCGATGCCGACGGAAAGCCTTATGAAATCCTCTGTCACACCCGCAGCTTCTTGCTGCTCTTTGGTGAGTTGAGAATGGGTAGTGC
>JALVSJ010000232.1 GCA_027024445.1 Desulfobacterales bacterium | reverse complement strand
TGTGTATATGCCCATGGCCGTTTCTCCCTAAAAGAGTCCGGGAATATTGGGTAGGTTCAGGGACTTGGTGAGCTTCCCCATCTCTTCGTTGACCATATCTTTGGCCCTGGCCAGCCCTTCATTAACGGCAGCCAGGATTAGGTCCTGAAGCATTTCAGTATCTTGCGGGTCCACCACCTCAGGGTCGATCTTGATGGAAACCAATTCCTGCCGACCGTTTACCACAACTGTGACCATTCCACCCCCTGAACTGGCCTCAACCGTCCTTTCTCCTAGCTCTTCTTGCAGTTTTGCCATTCTGGCCTGAAACTGTTGCGCCTGTTTTAATATGTTTCCCATGTTTGGTATACCTTTCACTCTTAACCTCCTCTGCCGGAATCAGTTGAGATTATCTTTCCTTCGAACGTATCCAGCACTTTTTTTACTGGCTCAGGAATTTGCTGCGATCGAGTAACTTCGGTCCGAGCCCGGAGAGTGTCCTTTTGCGGACTGGGTGGGCTCTGATCCCCTGTGACTTCCACTAGCTCCACAACGATGTGCTCGCCCCAGAATGCCTTGCAAAGACTCTCCAGCGCCTCTTTTTTTCTCGGGTCATCGAAGTAGGTAGATGAAAATGTCTCCCCACCTCTTCCTAACCTGAGTGTATTCCCCTGGATTCCGATGTACTTCCATTGCGACAGGATGTTGGACATGGGCCTGTCCTTGGCCTTTACAAACTGCAAAAACTCGTCCCAGCCCCTGGACTCGGCCGACGGGGAGGACCAGGTCGGCTCAGGTGCTTCTGCCACCTGGGCACACTGCTGACCTATACGAGTTACAAGGGTTTTTTCCAGGTCCTCAATTTTTTGTAGCACCTGTTCAAAGCTAAGATATTGTTCAAGACTGCAGAGCCTGATTAGTACGGTTTCAAGCACTAACCTCGGATGCGCGCTGTAGCGCAAGTCCTCTTCCCGTTTTATCAGCAGATCAAGGGCTGCCTGCAATCGCTCCGCCCCGGCCTCTTTTGCCAGGTTTTTTGTTGCCTGGAGTTCATTTTCTTCCAGGTCAACCAGGGATTCCCCGGGGGTGATAAGGGATATCAACAGGTCCCTGAACCGTTCCATCAATGAGCTATAAAATGATTTTATGTCATACCCTGAGTTATAGATTTCTTCAACAATCTCCAAACACCTGCGCTGGTCACCGCGAATAATCGCCTCGCAGGTGCCCATCATGAGTCCTGTGTCCACCACACCCAGGATATCGAGGATATCCTTGCCACTGATTTTTGAGCCCAGGGAGGAGACAACCTGATCTAGGAGGCTCTGGGCATCCCGCATGCTACCGTCGGCCTCCCGCGCAATCACCATAAGCTCTGATTTGCCGATTTCTATTCCCTCGGCTTTGGTTATTCGCTCCAGATGGGATACTATTTCAGATAAGGGTATCCTCCTGAAGTCAAAGCGCTGGCATCTTGAGAGGATGGTTACAGGGACCTTTCTGGGCTCGGTAGTGGCGAATATGAACTTGACATGCTCGGGGGGCTCTTCAAGAGTCTTCAGCAGGGCATTGAAGGCCTGAATAGTGAGCATGTGGACTTCGTCAATTATATATACGCGATAGAGGCCCGACTGAGGCATATACTTGATGTTTTCTCTCAGTTCCCGGATTTCATCTATCCCCCTGTTAGAAGCCCCGTCAA
>JALVSJ010000231.1 GCA_027024445.1 Desulfobacterales bacterium | reverse complement strand
A
The DNA here is from genome assembly GCA_027024445.1 of Desulfobacterales bacterium. Taxonomy (GTDB): domain Bacteria; phylum Desulfobacterota; class DSM-4660; order Desulfatiglandales; family Desulfatiglandaceae; genus B111-G9. The sequence continues at coordinate 5,423 of JALVSJ010000231.1, read as the reverse complement.
TCTTGAGAATCATACGGGCGCCCGAGGCAATAAAGACTATGCTTGCCATATATGATTCCATTGAGGATGCCAGTAACACGGTCTCTGCCATAATAGCCGAGGGGATAGTGCCGGCAACCCTCGAGATGATGGACCACGTTGTTATGGAGGCAGTGGAAAAGTCGGTCCAGGCCGGCTATCCGCTGGATGCCGCAGCAGTGCTGATCATAGAGCTCGATGGTATGAAAGACGGTCTCGATACACAGGCTGCCAAGGTGCTGGAGATCTGCAAGCGGCACAATGTCCGGGAAGTGCAACTGGCAAAGGATGACAAGGAAAGGGCCAGACTCTGGGCAGGGCGAAAAGGAGCCTTTGGAGCAGTAACGCGCCTGCGGCCATGTTACATGGTTTGCGATGGTACGGTGCCGAGGACCAAGCTGCCCGAAGTGCTCAACAGGGTCCTGGAGGTGGGAGATAAATATGGTCTACTGATAGGCAACGTATTTCACGCAGGAGACGGGAACCTTCATCCATTGATTCTCTTTGATGAGAGGAATGAAGAAGAGAAAAAGACCGCCATGAAGGCTGCCTCGGAGATCTTGAAGATCTGTGCGGATGCCGGAGGGACCATAAGCGGGGAGCATGGCATTGGGCTTGAGAAGCTGCGGGAGATGAACTTTATCTTTACAGAGGATGACCTGGAGGCCATGAGGCAAATAAAGAAGGCCCTTGACCCGGAAGACTTTCTTAATCCGGGGAAGGTAATACCGAGCTAGTTTCCATCCATAAATGGCCTTTTTACGCAATCTCTGCGTCAATCTGCGGGATTCCTTGCCTGCCTGGCTTAGCACGGCAGACAGGTGCGACGTACTATAGAGTACGCCTCCGCGGAATCCCTTGATTTGTCCGCGCTTCGCTTGGACTCCCCACCCTTCGGGCGGGTCCCCGGAAGCCTTGATCTTGCGCAAAAATTCTCATTTCTGGATTGGAAATTCGTTCGTGCCCGAACCCTGTTTGTGGATGGTCACGAGCTAACATGGGCTCGAAGCCAAAGCTACAAGAAATGTTGCCGGGAGTGGGCGCAGGAGTAAGGGGGAGAGAGGAACTTTTGACAGCTTTTTAAACAGAGACAGGGCTGGAGATAATATGATTAAGGATAGCGTTATAAAGGAACTGGAAAAGATTCTTGGGCAAGGTCTGATTACCGAGGATACAGAGCTATCAGGATATGCGGTTGACGGTGCGGTACCACAGATTTTAGCGGTACCGGGTTCTGTGGAAGAGGTGGCGGAGGTAATCAAGATCGCCGCGGAGAATAGTCTGGCAGTGGTCGTGCGTGGCGGGGGCACGAAGATGGGTCTGGGCAACAGTCCTCAGCGCCTGGACCTTGTACTTTCCACGCAGAGGCTTGATGCAATCACTGATATGGATACTGCAAACCTTACAGTGACAGTTCAGGCAGGTGTCTGGTTTTCAGGTCTTCAGGATGCCCTTAGTGGACAGGAAAACCGCTGCTACCTTCCTGTATCTTCGTCAGGCCCACAAGAAGGGGAAATTTGCTCTGAAAGAGAGCACATGGGTTGTTTTGTCCCCCTTGATCCGCCCTTGGCAAAAAGGGCTACTTTCGGGGGCATTGTGGCGGCAAACTCTTCAGGGCCACGGCGGTTACTCCATGGTACGGTGAGAGATATGTTGCTGGGGGTAAGATATGTTGATGCCAGGGGACGGATTATCGGAATGGGGGGTAAGACGGTCAAGAACGTTTCGGGGTACGACGTAAGCAAGTTGATGATTGGATCAATGGGGACCTTGGGCGTTATTTGTGAGATGACACTTCGTCTCCTGCCACTGCCCGAAACTGCCTCGACCATGGTTGCAGGTTTCAGGGCAATGGATGAGGCCTTTGAATTGGTGGATAAGATCATGTCAAGCAAGCTTACACCTGCTGCCATTGAGGTGTTCGACTCAAAGGTGGAAGAAAAGATAGGAGTTGGCTTGCAGGAGACCGCGCAAGGCTCCAGGTTTTTCGTAGCTGTACTTGCAGAAGGAGCAGCCGAGGCGGTAAGGCGTATTTGCTCTGACACTGCGCAAATGGCAAAGGACGCGGGAGCTCAGGGGAGTATGTTAGTTGGCGAGGAGGGGCAGTTCAGGTTCTGGGCTGAATATGGCGAGCTATGCAATCCCGAGCGCTGGGGTGAGCCCCCACCAGTATTGATAAGGCTGAGTTGTCCCATATCACGGCTGATGGGCCTGCTCAGTAGCGCTTCTCAAGAGGCGGACTCCCTTAATCTTGAGGCAGGAATCTTCGCCCACGCAGGCTCGGGTGTGGGCAGAGTCATCTTGCAATCGAGAAATGATAGGGCGGATTTCCAGGCTGGCATTTTCAAATGGACAGGGCGGATGTTGGAGAAGTGTTTGGAAGTGGGAGGAAACCTTGTCGTCGAGGGGGCAGACTATCCCTGGAAGGGCGAACTGCCCCTGTGGGGGATCTCTAGGCCTGATTTCGATATCCTGAAGCGGATCAAGAGGGAGGTGGATCCAGAAGGCATTTTCTCCCCTGGCAGGTTTGTGGCTGGAATCTAGGAGGCAAGGAAGAAGAAATGAATATCGTTAAGTTGAAAAAACTGACCTATGAGGAAGTCACGAGGTGTAACCGGTGTGGGTTCTGTCTGCCGAGTTGCCCCATATATCTGGTGAAAGGGGTTGAGTCAGCCACACCTAGGGGAAGAAACGCGATTACCCGGGCCGTCATAGAGGGGCGGCTGCAGTGGAGTGAAGAGGTAAAGAAAAGTATATTCAGTTGCCTGGGCTGTGGAGCCTGTACTGCGAATTGTTTCCCAGCCATCAAGACAAGGGATATCGTATTTCGGGACAGGGAATGCCTGGTGAACGAGGGCATCTACCCCAAGATCGCGGATCGCTTGGCACAATATATCCTGGAGGAAGGTAATATCTCTAACGAGGACAATGAAGAGCGCAGTGAATGGCAAGAGCTTCTAGGAGATATACCAGAGCATTATTTTGAAAAGGAACATGCTGAAGTCATATATTTTGTGGGGTGCGTGGCCTCCTTTTTCCCTCTAGCTCAAAAAATTCCAGCCAGCATGGTCAGGATACTTGAAAAGGCAGGGGTAGATTTTACAGTGCTGGGGGGCGAGGAGTGGTGTTGCGGTTATCCGCTTATCGGTGCAGGTATGCCGGAGAAAATGAAAGACCTCATAGAGCACAACGTGGAGGCAGTAAGTAGAATAGGGGCCAAGACATTGGTATTTACCTGTCCTTCCTGCTACCATACCTGGAAGCACTTCTATCCTTCGACAATAGAATACCTTTCGGTATCCGAATACTTAGCAACTCTAATCAAAGAAGATAAGATTGCTTTTAACCATCTCAAAGTAAGGGTTACTTATCATGACCCCTGTGATTTAGGGCGGAATAGCGGGGTGTACGAAGCACCTAGGGAGGTTCTCAATGCCATTCCGGGCCTCGAACTGGTGGAATTGGAGAAGAACAGGCAATTCACCATGTGTTGCGGGGGAGGGGGGAATCTAGAGATGGTAGACCCTGATTTGTCCGGGCAAATCGCTGATATGAAAATAGAAGAGATTAAAGCCACTGGTGCAGATATGGTGGTGTCGTCCTGCCAGCAGTGCCTGCGCACCATTGCAGGGAGAGCGCGGCGGAGAAAAATAGGTCTGGTTGTAAAAGACCTGACCGAGTTGGTGGCAGAGGCCATGGTTTAGGTGTCCATTCACAAAGGCCCGGCATTTGTTAGGGGCATACCGATCCTGCCAAAATGATTTGACATTGTGACCCATCTTGTTTAGTCTAATTTATTTAATTGACTGACCAGAGCCTCAATGTTTGACATAGAGACGTATGACTACGACCTCCCCGCCCACCTGATTGCCCAGCATCCAGCACCACAAAGGGATAAGTCCAGGCTGTTGGTGGTGGAGCGCGCCAGCGGGCATTTGCAGGACCGGCTGTTTTGTGATCTGCCGGATTTGCTCAACCCCGCCGACCTGCTTGTGGTAAATGACACGAGGGTCGTGCCTGTTCGACTCAATGCCACAAAGGAACTCACAGGGGGAAAGGTGGAGTTGCTGGTTCTCGAGGGGGTGAGGGAAGGGGAAGAGGATACTTTCACAAGTTGGTGCCTTTACAAGGCCTCGAAGCCAGCCCGAAAGGGCATGAGACTGAGAATAGAAGGTGGCACCAGGGCCGAGGTAGTGGAGGTAGGTCAAAACGGTTTCGTGAGGGTTCACTTCCAGGGAGATGAGCCCGTTAGGGACATCGTTAGCAAATGGGGGCATGTGCCACTACCCCCGTATATTCGACGGGGTCGTGAGTCGGACGTGGAGGGGCTTGACAGAACGCGATACCAGACAGTTTTTTCCAAGAAAGACGGCGCAGTAGCAGCTCCCACTGCTGGGCTCCATTTTACTGAAGAGCTATTGGAGAATCTGAGACTAAGGGGCATCCAGATAGCGGCGGTTACACTGCATGTGGGTTATGGGACGTTTCAACCTGTCAGGACCAGGGACATCAGGAAGCATCGTCTTGCCCCGGAGTACTACGGTATACCACAGGGGACCTCAGAAGCGATCCAGAGGTGCAAGGAGCGAGGTGGTCGGGTGGTTGCCGTGGGGACTACAGTGGTGAGGGCCTTGGAGAGCGCTCGATCGGAGGGAGGTTATGTTGCTGCCAAGAAAGGAAAAACAGACCTTCTGATAACACCGGGGTTTGAGTTTAAAGTAATTGATGCCCTCGTAACCAATTTTCATTTACCCAGGAGTTCGCTGCTGTTCCTGGTAGCTGCTTTTGCTGGATTGGAACTAACCAAAAGGGCCTATGCACACGCTGTGAAAGAGCAATATAGGTTCTATAGTTATGGCGATGCCATGTTCATTGTTTGAACAGTGGACAGGGAGAGGGATAGAGGATCTTTGACAGCCTTTTCCTTTGAGATATTGCACGAGCAGACAAATTCACCTGCAAGGATAGGAAGGCTTCACACAAATCATGGCCAGGTGAATACTCCTGTGTTTATGCCAGTTGGCACACAGGCCACTGTGAAGTCCCTCTGCCGGGAGGAGCTTGAGCAGGCAGGAGCAGAAATAGTGCTGGCCAATACGTATCACTTGTACTTGAGGCCAGGACACGAAGTGATAAGAAAGCTGGGTGGACTCCACACGTTCATGAATTGGCCTCATGCAATCCTCACTGATAGTGGCGGATTTCAGGTTTACAGCCTGGCCAAATTGAGGCAGATAACAGATGAGGGTGTGGTGTTCCAATCCCATCTGGATGGGTCAAGGCATTTCCTGGGGCCAGAGGAGGCCATGGAAGCCCAACTGGCACTGGGCTCTGACATCATGATGGCCTTTGATGAGTGCGTGCCGTATCCGTCCGAGTACGAATACGTTGAGCGCTCTGTTGAA
>JALVSJ010000230.1 GCA_027024445.1 Desulfobacterales bacterium | reverse complement strand
CTTCCACACGAACGTCATTATTGCTGTAATACATTAAAACACGCATTTACCTTACAAATCCTCACCGCGACGCCCTGCTTCTTTTTTGGTCAATCCTGCTTAGTGTCCTCCGCAGAGAGTTCCTGATATATTGCAAGTGCCTGTTTTGGATTCAGGCCCTCGTGGATGATTCCGTTGAGCGCCTTCATCATTGCCACAGGGTGCGGGTTTTGCCACACATTGCGGCCAAGGTTTACTCCTATTGCTCCCTTTTGCATTCCGTCATATACAAACTCAAAAACTTCCAACTCTGTTTCACACTTAGGCCCCCCTGCGATCACTACTGGAACAGGGCATCCATCCACCACTTTATCAAACCCCTCGGCGCAATAATAAGTTTTTACTATCTTAGCTCCCAGTTCCGCAGCGATCCTGCAACTGAGAGCCAGATAGCGGGCGGTCCTCTTTTCCAGCTCTTTTCCTACTGCAGTGACGGCCATTACAGGAATACCATAGTCTTCACACTCATTGACCAGCACAGCCAGATTCTCAAGCGTTTGTTTTTCATATTCACTGCCAACAAAGATAGAAAGCCCTACAGCAGCCACATTGAGCCGAATTATTTCCTCGATGGACGTGGTAATCACCTCATTTGCTAGATCAGCGCCTATCACCGATGTTCCGCCAGAGACGCGAAGGATTATGGGGGTGTCAGTATCAGGATCTACGCAACTTCTCAGTACCCCCCTTGTGACAAAAAGACCATCTGCATAGGGAAGAAGGTCTTTGATAGTCTCTCCTGGCCTTTCCAAACATCTGGTAGGGCCCTGGAAATAACCGTGGTCAATGGGCAGGAATTGACAGTGCCCGTCTCTTCCAATCAATCTCGATAGCCGATTTCTCATGCCCCAGTCGAGCATATTTGCCCCTTTGATATCTTTGCCCGAAGACCTATCCCCTACCTGCGCTAGCTCTGATGGGCTTCTTTGCTCCATAATCCCACTTGCATCTGGCATAGCTCCACCTCCATTTAACGTCTGGTCCTGACTTCCGGAACTTTTAATGATTCTCTATTGTTGTGAAAAGCACTCCATATTGTCAAGAAGGATTTAAGGGCCCTTGCGTTGACCAGAAGGCTTTAAAGACATATATTGATTTCTAAGCTGCTAGTCTGAAGGCTAGAGGCTTAAGGAAGAAGAGACAACATAGGACAAAGTCCTCTCCCTTATGCCTAACACCTTGTACCTTTTACCTGTTTTTTTATGGACGAAAGAGAATTTGAGCAAGGTTACGCCAGTTTTCACCGAGGCCTTAATAAGATACTGAGGCAAAAGGATGTAAAGCAATTCAAGTCTTTTGTGGCCACTCACCCCATCCAGGCGGGGAAACTTTCCCATTGTCTAGGGCTGAGTGACGAACTGGCAGAAATTGAGATGTACAAGGCCATAGTATTAAGATCACCCTTGAAGGATATGCATCAAGAGGCAATTGAGTGGTTGCGGAAAAGAGGCGTAGAGATCCCCGGGTATGCGCAGAGAAAGGGCTCGAAAGCCCGAAAGAACAGGAGGAAAAAGAGAAGATGAATAACAAACAGAAGTACGACGATCTCCCCCCCTGCCTCATTTACATAGATAAGGAAGGGAAATGGTACCATGAGGGCGCAGAGATCATAAGGCCAGATTTCATCCAGTTTTTCTTTGAACATATG
>JALVSJ010000229.1 GCA_027024445.1 Desulfobacterales bacterium | reverse complement strand
GTCTACAGGTGCGTGTGGAATTGACTGTTCTGTATGCAGGCTGAACCTCTTGGGTGAATGTTCGACCTGTGGCTCGGGAAAGAGCATTGAAGGGGCCAGGAAAAGGGCAGCCCAGGAAAGGATACTGGGTAGCCCCTGTCCTATTCTGGCCTGCGCAATTGAGCGGGCTGTAGAATACTGCCCGAGGGACTGCAATGACTTCCCATGCAATATGTTTCGGGATAATGGATATCCTTTTAGTGAGGCTTATTTGAACATGCAACAGCGAAGGCGAAACAATCCCCCTCCTTCCATTAGCCCACTGGGCCAGAGAATTGAAGTGCCGAAAGAGTATTGGCAAGACCTGGCGAGAATGGATCCAGAGGTAGTTTGCAAACGAGCAGGGGCTTCCATTCAATCAGCGGGGGCCTTTTTACTCAGGTTTTTCAATAGCTATTTATTGATTGATACAAACGAGGAACAAGGATACCTGGAGGTGGATGGAAGGTGGATGCTGTTGGGGCAGCCACTTACCGTTCTCATGGCTGTCGTCTATTTGCTGAAGGCCTCAGATACCGAGTTAAAAGGAGATATGATCGGGGTCCAGGAGCTGAAGGATTCGCATTTTTTCCAGGGACCACATAAACTGAAGACAGGATCGGTTCTCAAACGCTATGGGAATGATCTCCAGGGGTTGCGCGATGCGGCCGCTGAACTGGGTGGAGAGCCATTGGACCTGGCTGATGTGGCGTTTAGGTTCAGCGTGTTCCCGAAGGTCCCCGTGTACTATCTAATGTGGAAAGGAGATGAGGAATTCCCTCCAAACCTCGTAGTTCTCTTTGACAGAACTATAGAGGAGCATCTTGCTGCTGACTCCATTTGGGGAATAGTCAACCTTGTCTCTGACTTGCTGGTGATCGGGCAGGGTCTTGAGCCTCTCATTGCAAAACCATAGGATGTGCTTTTGGGCAGTTGGGCGGGTCTTACTTGGGCCTGACCTCGCACAACAACATGGGGATTTCCTCTCCCGGTCTTCTCAACACCTTTTTCCTGGCCTTAACCTGATATTGTTCTGAGAGAAGCCCCAGGAACTCCATTGAGGTGCGCCTAAGTCCCTCAGCCAGGACAATCAGGCCACCGGGTTCCAGATAGGCGTGGAAAAGCTTGAGTAGCGCACCATAGTCCTCTTTCCTATAGACGATTTCTGAACCAAAAATGGTTCTGTATTTAGTGTCCAATTGTGGGTCATGCCAGTCAAGCCTTTTAACTGCTGTCTCGGGACACTCATTAAGTATTGCATTGGCTTTAGCAAACTGCATCGCTATATCGTCGTATTCGGTGATGGTAACGCTGTGGCCGAACCGGGCCGCGATTATCCCGGCCACTCCCAGTCCGGCCCCAATTTCCAAGCAATTTCCACTGTGCTCGGGCGGGAGGGTGGCCAGATGTTGAGCCAAGACTATGGATGGCTCCCAGATCCTGGCCCATAGAGGGAAGTTACTTGTTGAGGTGCCTTCGTCTAATAAAGGTTCAAGGTCGCTTGGGACATAGAAGCGAAATTTTTTCCCTTCAACGACCACCTCGGAAAGGTCAGGTTTGTATTGTTGCTTAAATTTTTCAAGGTCAAACATATAAGAGTTGCTCCTCTTAAAGTGGATCGCGGCCGAGGTGATGTGAAATTAGCTGCTAATCCCAGATTATGCACCAA
>JALVSJ010000228.1 GCA_027024445.1 Desulfobacterales bacterium | reverse complement strand
CTGCTTGATAGGGTTTCCCGTAAAAGAGATACAGTCGTGGTTATAAATCAAAAAATGTCAAACTTGCAAGTATGGTTTGCCTTTTTTCCTCCTTAGCAGCACATATATGGCCCCCGTGCCTCCATCATAGGGCCTGGCTGTTGAGAAAGCGAGCACCAGTTTTCGCGCTGGCCCCCGACTCAGCCAAACAGGAATTCTTTCTTTCAGGATGGGTATATGGTCTTCAGAATTTAGACCCCTGCCATGTATTACCAGCACACACCGAAGACCCATGCCATAGCTTCGAATCAGAAATTCCCGCACACGCACCTCGGCATCCCTTTTGGTGAGGCCATGCAGGTCCAAATAATCCTGGACCGGGAATTCACCTTTCCGGAGCCTTCGCATAAGCTTTTTATCAAAACCCCTCACAGACCCTTCAATGTACTCATCACTGAAGGTTATGTCCATGTCCCCTGACCCATGAACGAGTTCCCATAAATGTGTCATGGCCTCCAATTCTTCGTTTGGGGCAGGATGTCCTGGCTTCAGGGACGGATCCGGGTAGCGAGTGACTATGGTCTTTGAACTTGTGAGTGGTTTTACGTCTCCCACGGCCTTGAGAAAGATTTCAGTGTCGGAGGGCTCTGTTTGCGATACGCTTGAACCAGGGGCCATGTCGGTCTCTTTGGAAGAGTGTTGTTTTTCCGCCCATTGTTTCAAAGTGGTGGTATCTTGAAGGAGGGGGTTAAACGCGGTGTCCTTAGGCTTGAGGGATTTAGTAACAGTAGCTTTTTTTCTTTTCTTTCTTTTCCTGCCCATTAGAGCCAGTTCCCGTTCTATCGAAAAAAGTGGCGCTATCCTGTTCGAACCTTTATTTCATTTTTGTTAATTATAACACAAATCCATTTTTTCTTGCAGGATTGGAGGGTATCATATTATTTTTGAAGCTCAATATTATCGCTGAGAGAAATTAATGCTCATCAAAGGGCAATAACCGTAAGTGCACCTCAGGAGGCAAAGGATATGCCAAGGATAGATGATTACAAGAAGGCTTTCCAAATAGCAAAGGCTGAACTTGAAACTGCAAACCCCAAGAGAATTGCAGATCAGAGCGGGGGGACCATAATAGTTGATAAGCAAGGTAACGTAACCCTTCGTATAAGGTTTCTTAACAGGGACCTAGATATTGAGTGGCCCTCAATCAAATTTTCAGTGGCAGGGAGTGACGAAGAAGTCCCAATACAGCAGCAGGTCCTAGTGCTCCATTACCTGCTGGGATGCCAAGGAACAAAGGTGGAAGGCCAGTGGGTAGCCTACCAGGAGATTCCGGATGGTAGGTTTTACTTGGATGCCTTCGTACAAAGGGCGAAGAATCCTCTGTTAAAGGCCTTTGGAGATAATCCTGAATTGATGAGTGAGCTAGCTGGTAGCCTCTACGATGCAAAGCCGTTTGACCATGGGGATGTGTCAGTGGTGGTCTCGGCCTTGCCCAAGGCACCTGTGGCCTTGATAATATGGAAAGGCGATGAGGAGTTTCCACCTGAGGCAAATATCCTGTTCGACAGGAGTATCCAGGACATTCTTTCTGCTGAAGATATTGCCTGGTTAGCAGGCATGGTAATCTATCCTCTTGCAGGAATGGCCGCAAAGAGGAAGAGAGAAGGGTAAAGCAGATGATGGAATGATGGGATACTGGAAGGAGTATGACAT
>JALVSJ010000227.1 GCA_027024445.1 Desulfobacterales bacterium | reverse complement strand
ATCTTTAACTGGTATGTTTATTGTCCTGATTCTATAATACGTGATCGTTGGGTCAATTCAAAGGGTAGAGATCGAAATGATCTTCTTCCTTATGAGGATATTGACCGCAACGCCGATGCTATGAAAGAGCATGCGGATTCATTCTTATCGAATGATGGTACATTGGAAAACCTTTACCGCACAATTGATGATACCCTGTTCTCCCAAGTAGTCAAGGTTGCGATTAGGGACTGAAAACAAGGATATGGATTCATTATTAACGAATTATTGCAGGTGTTTGATCTTTAAATGAGAGGGATAAATATGTCTAATGAAACTTCTTTAGAAGGTCAGGACGGATTTCAGGAAAGATATCTTTGGGAAGATCCCTTACGTTATGATGAACGTTTTAAAGACAAGATTGGTCCGGTTTTGGTGGCAGATGAAATTCGTGAGTATGTAACGAAATATGGGCTACTAATTGCCAACAAGGAATGTTTCTTTGAGGAGAACCTCAAAGGGGCCAGTTATTCAATGCGACCGGATCAAAATGAGGCCTGGGAATTCGATGAAAAAGGTAAGCAAGCGAGACTGGAAGTAGAAGAGGATGATGCAGGGAAATACTACCGTGTAAAACAGAATTCGTTAGTATATATTCGCCTTCAACAGTATTTAAGATTGCCATTCTATATTATCGGGAGACATAATCTTACCATAAAATATGTTTACCAAGGATTGCTTCTGGGCACGGGTCCCCAAGTGGATCCCGGCTGGTTTGGGAGAATATATATCCCCTTGCACAATTTTACAAATCGAGATGTTAAAGTCTACCTGCACAAGTCCTTTGTAAGTATTGACTTTGTCCGAACTTCGCACCTCATCCTTGAGAAAGGTATTCCTTCATCCCTAAAAGATTTCCTTGAAAGATATCCGGAGAAGAGACCTATTCCTGAGAGCAAGACCGGAAAAGATAGCCTTTCAGACTACCTAAAGGGGGCGACACCTACAAGCTTTCTTCAAGTGTTTATCCCACAGGTGAAGGACCAAAAGAAGGATGTGAAACGAGGGTTAAAAGACTTGAAGGGTTTTGAGCGAGACCTAAAACGAAGTGTCAAGACATACAAGATTGTTAATTGGGGCATAATGGCGGCAATTTGTTTGGCTCTTTTTTCGGTAGGCGCTATTTTTTACGGCGATCTTGATGGGAAATTGGATTCAAAGCTTCCAATTATTTTGGAGCAAAGTAAGCAGATATCAGAGATCCGCGAGCAACTAAGAACCTTGAGCACGGTGGTCTCCGACCTTACAGAAACAAAAAAGGAGTCTAAAAGGCGTATTTTGAACAGTAAGGTAAATGAGCTTGAGAAAAAAATGGATTCAGCGGATAAAAGAATTCGTATATTGGAAGAAGGAATGAAAATCAGATAATTAGGTAAGTCTAATTAGGTGGTAATGGAGGATATCAATGGGTGTAACCGTCGTAATCGGCGGCCAATTTGGCTCTGAAGGAAAAGGAAAGACGACTTCCCTTTTATCCAGAGACTTTGGTGAAAGATGTGCGGTTGTCCGGTGTGGTGGCCCGAATTCGGGACATATAACCTATGAACATGGCAGAGAGTATTGCCTTAGGCTGCTACCTTCTGGGGTTGTCTATGGCCGCCGCCTTTTGCTGGCGCCTGCTGCGGTAGTGGATCTTGATGTGCTCCGCTCTGAGATTGAACAATACAATGTTCCCCCAGATCAGTTATCTGTGGATCCTTTCTCTATAGTAATAACTCCCGAGATGAAAGAAGCCGAAAAAGAGCTTATTCAATCCATTTCCTCTACGGGTTCAGGCACTGGAGCCGCTACTGCTTTTAAGGCCTTACGGCATCCCGGAACAGTTTTAGTGAAGGACACACTCGCGTATAATTCATGGCTACGTCCATATGTCCGGGATGTCAGGTCAGAACTTCATGATTTATTGGAACATGGTTATCGAATAATCCTGGAAGGAACACAAGGCTTTGGTTTGTCCTTACATCACAGCCGTATGTTCCCCAAAACAACCAGCAAGGATACCACTGCTGCACAATTTGTTATGGAATCCGGTTTGAGTCCGCTTCTAGTAGATCAAATTGTAATGGTTATTCGCACCTTCCCGATCCGGGTAGCCGGAAAGCAGTCAGGCCCAATGAAAAACGAAATCACCTGGGATCTACTTCGTCAAGAATCAGGTTATCCATATGACATAACCGAACTCACGACTGTAACCAAAAAGGTCCGACGCGTTGCCCGATTCGATATGGAGTTAGTGTTAGATTCGTGCCGTGTTAACCGGCCTACTGATCTCGTTATTCATGGATTGGATTATATTGACTATCGGAATTTTGGGGTCGATCGCTATTCGGATCTGACAGCTAGTGCAAAAGAATTCTTGGCCATGGTGCAAAATGCCACCGGTGTTCCCATCAGATATGCCTTCACAGGAAAAGAAAATAGTGCGGTGGTTGATTTTACATCTCATCTTCATTCACCTAAGCTCCATCAAGAAGGATTTCAATTGATGGCATCTCCTTCTGCTACCTTAAATTCATAGCCCTCTTACTTGGCTAATTACCCCAAGAAAGAGGCGAAAATTTTGGGCTCTGGTATTTTAGAATCTTTCATTTTTTTGAAAGGTGAGGACGTATGATAGTGATCAGCTTTGAAGGGTCAATCGGAGCAGGGAAAACAAGCCTGACTAACTTTTTTTCCCACGAGTTCAAATGTCAAAAGGTACTTGAAAATTTTGAAGCCAATCCTTTTCTGAGCAAGTTCTATGAACAATATGGACATCAAGATGTCAATTTTGAGACGGAAATATCATTTCTACCTATTCACTATTACCAGATAAGGAAGGTATTGGAGGAGAAGACAGGTAATTTAGTGCTTATGGATTTTTCTATAGAGAAAGATTTAGTGTATGCCAAGATGAATCTCAGAGGGGAAAAACTCGCTGTCTTTGAAAATCTCTATAATTACATCACTGGCCAGACCGGCTTCCCTGATCTTGTCATCTACATTGAGGTTTCTCCGAGGATACTGAAAAGACGAATCTTCCAGCGTGGACGACCTTATGAGATGAACGCGGATCTCAGCTATTTTGAGAAATTTGACAGGGCTAATAAGGAGTATTTTCTTCATAAATCAAAGAGTGAGGTATTCAGTCTTAATGTCGACGATCTCGTACTTGAACCTGACGACCCCAAGATAATGCAAATCAGAGATGCAATTCTTAAGAAGCTTGAAATGCCCGTAAGACCCTGACCTGAACTGCTTTAGCTACGATCAAATCTGACACTTAAAATTTGCCAAAATGGTAGCCATGGCTATCCTTTCTGGCGAGACAAGACAAACTCATAAAGCCTGCCCGCTGCTCAGCCGGAGAAGAAGAAACGGTAGTGTCAAGAATTTTTCGCATTTTTGTGCGCCTGTCATCGCCAGGTAGATACGTCATGTTCTTTATCATACTGTTGAGTATTACAATCATCTTGCACATACATGCCGTCATGGCAACCTTGTGAGCTTTACCCGCTTGGATAAGCCTCGTGTAAGACCCTTTTATCACGGGATTAGAACGTGATGCACTCAAAGCTGCCATATAAAGCACAGCACGTACATCACGTCTGCCTCCTCAGACACCCCGTGTTTCGCTAAACTTACCACTGTCTCTGTTTAGGGAGGCAGCGCCCATAAGGCAGGATGGTAAAGAACAGTAAAGCAGCCTGCTTGCCGTCCGGAGTCACGCAGGGAGGAGATTTACTTTCACCTGCCCATCGGTCGGGATAGCACGACAGTCTCTGGCCCGTTACATAGAGGAGTATAATGAGAGAAGGCCCCACCAGGCCTTGTGGAATTGTAACCCTGGATATGTACATAGGCTGGGCAACAAGACCAAGTTGCTCCACCGGTACAGGGAAATGATCCAAATTGTCAAAGAACACAGAGTAAATGAAAACAGGGCCTTAATGGCAATGGCTAAGGGGTGTCTAAACTAACACCTTTTTTCCATTGATTTGTCTGAAACAGTACAATGGAAACCAATGGGAAAAGGTAAGCGTCTAGGCTACCTTTAGCAAATTTACACCGAAGCATGTTTTGTTTGATTAGGAAGCAACTTCGTGGTAGCGTTTGTCAAGTAATGTAAAATTAGAATCCCTTGATGGGCTTGCCTTCCCAGATCTCATTTTGGGCTCGAAGCAATGTGAAAAGGATGCGAATACAGGATTCCTCTGTAGGAAATTGCTCCATCACCTTTACACGCCGCTTTACCTCCTTAAAGCTCCTCTCAATGATGTTCGTGGTTCTTATATGCTTCCACCTAGCAGGTGGGTGATTCATGTACACTATGCAGGCATCAAAATCCTTTTCCAGACACTTGACCAAAGCAGGATATACCTCACGGTATTCCTGTATGAATATCTCGGCCTGGGCCTTTGCTTCCAAGCTGTTAGGGGCATAGTAGATATTGTGGAGTTTCGCTTTTATTAACGGCTATTCTGTCTTTGGACATTTGGCCTGCAGATTGCCCATCTTAGGGAACAGACACCTTTGACGATCACTGTACGGAAAAATAGTACGGATAGCCGCAAGTATTCCGGTAGCGTCAAGAATTTTTCGCACTTTTGTGCGCCTGTCTACCGCCAGGTAGAGTGCCCTCCATGGTTAAATAGCAACTTGTTCCTCCATCTGTGCTTCATTAAGCAGTTCCATGTTTAGATATCTCCTCTTACCCCATTTAGTAGTAATCGTATGTCGTAGCCTTGCGCATACAAGCATCAATGCTGAGTTTCCATTCCGCCTGAGGCGGACAAGCAGGAAATGCCCCAACTACTCGGGTCCTTCTCCTAACCTCCCTCAGGGTGCGCTCAAGAGGGTTATTGGTTCTAATTCTTCTCCAGTGAGCAGAGGGAAAATCATAATAGGTCAGAGTTTCCTCAATGTGCTCCTTAACCTTATTGGCGGCTTGTCGGAGCTTCAGCGATTCTAGCTTCTCCACTACCGCCTTTGCTTTCTGTACTGCTGCCTCTCTATCTTCAGAGGCATGAATGGCCTTTAGCATCATGGCTACTTGTTTGACTTTCCCCTTCGGTACAACGCTGAATACATTGCGGTAGAAATGAACTACACACCTCTGCCACCTGGCTTCAGGGTAAAACTCATGAATCGATTCAATCAGCCCCAGACAGGCATCACTGATAAACAATCTTACACCCTTGAGACCTCGTTTCTTCAGGTGTCTGACGAAATTACTCCACCCCTCTTTATCCTCTTTTGCTCCTTCAACTACTCCCAGCACCTGGCGGAATCCGTCCTCAGATACTCCTACAGCCACCAGTACCGATATATTCCGGACCTCTCCTGCCCAGGTCCGCTTCAGTACAATGCCATCCAGGTACACATAGGCATGACTGCCCTTAATAGGCCTGTTTCGCCACTCCTCTATCCGTTTA
>JALVSJ010000226.1 GCA_027024445.1 Desulfobacterales bacterium | reverse complement strand
TATTTTATTCCAAAAAATAATTTTTGCAATACCAAAAAACTCTCTGTATTCCCAATATCTCAGGCATCATACCTTATGATGCCCAGGAAAGACTCAGCTTTCAGGCTAGCCCCACCTACAAGTGCACCATCGATGTCGGCTTCAGCCATAAGGGAAGCGATGTTATCAGGTTTAACGCTGCCCCCGTACAGAATCCTGATACCACTGGCAGATTTTTCATCAAAGTTTTCCGCCATCCATCTCCTTACGAATTCATGGGCCTCCTGGGCTTGTTGGGGCGAGGCAGTCTTGCCCGTCCCGATAGCCCAAACAGGCTCGTAAGCCACGATTAGGTGCTGGGGGACTGAGCGCCGGCTCAGGAAGCTTGCAAGAGAACCACTCAACTGATTTTTCAATACTTCCACGGTCTTTCCGGCTTCTCTTTCCTCCAGTGTCTCTCCTATGCACAAAATGGGGGTAAGGCCCAATTCCGAGGCCTTCTTTACCTTCTTGTCAATGATGAGATCGGTTTCTCCAAAAATGTGCCTTCGTTCAGAGTGTCCCAGTATTACATGGGTACAGCCCACTTCCATGAGCATTTTTCCAGATACTTCGCCGGTGAAGGCCCCTGAGTCTTCCCAGTGCATATTCTGCGCACCAAGTGCGATCTTGCTGCCATTTAGCACCTCCCTCACAGGGGCCAGGCAGGTAAACGAGGGGGCCACAAGAATATCTGAGGCCTCAATTCGGCCAACTTCCTCTACCAAGGTGCGGACAAGGGCTACAGCCTCCGATATGGAGAGGTTCATTTTCCAGTTCCCCGCAATCATGGGTTTTCTCTGACCCATCTCGTGCCTCCTTTTTACCGTGTATGCCTACATGCTCTCAGCCATATGGAGAGCCAGGTCCACCATTCTATTGGAATAGCCGAATTCATTGTCGTACCAGGCTAGCACCTTTACCATATCACCAATCACCATTGTTGAGAGCGCATCAACCGTAGATGACACCCTTGTTCCATTAAAATCATGTGAAACAAGCGGTTCGTCGCAATAGGCAAGAATACCTTTCAGATAGGTCTCTGAGGCCTCCTTGAGAGTACCGTTGACCTCATCAACCGTGACCTCCCTGTCCAGTTGGGCCACTAGGTCCACAACGGATACGTTGGGAGTTGGCACCCTAATGGCCATGCCGCTTAATTTACCTTCCAATTGTGGGAGTACCAGAGAGACGGCCTTGGCCGCCCCAGTGGTTGTGGGTATCATGGAAAGGGCAGCAGCCCGCGCGCGCCTGAGGTCCCTGTGGGGAAAATCAAGAAGTCTCTGATCCCCTGTGTAAGAATGGGTTGTTGTCATCAGACCCTTTTTGATTCCAAAGCGATCTAGAAGCACCTTGCATACAGGAGCAAGGCAGTTGGTTGTACAAGAAGCATTGGAAACAATGTGATGCTTTTGGGGATCATATTCGTTGTGATTTACACCCATAACGATGGTTACGTCAGGCCCTTTCGCAGGGGCCGAGATTATTACTTTCTTGGCCCCTGCTTCCAGGTGGGCAGCAGCCTTATCTCTTTCGCGGAAAAGCCCTGTACACTCCATCACTATATCCACGCCAATTTCTGCCCAGGGTAGTTTTCCGGGATCTCTTTCCGAGTAAATCTGTATTTCTTTGCCCTCTACTATTAAAGAATTGTCCGTGTGAGAGATCTCCTCGTCCAATATGCCATGGACGGAATCGTACTTGAGCAAATGGGCAAGGGTTGCCGGGTCAGTAAGGTCATTTATGGCCACAAATTCTACCCCCTGTCTACCAAGCCCTGCCCTGAATGTCATTCGTCCTATTCTTCCAAATCCGTTCACCGCAACCTTCACCGTCATAGGACACCTCCTTTCAGCACCTGATCCGGTGCATTAAATAATTATAAGTCTACTGGAATTGTAAGTGCACCTTTGTTCGAAAGTGCTCGAGACCATCTCGTGGCTCTGATACTGGAGACAGACCCTTGGTAGATGTCGCCTCATCAAGACCACTGTGTACCTCTCTACAGCACTCAAAGGCCATAATAATTGCATCTTCACCTGTATCGGTATAATAGCGCTTACGACGTCCTTTTTCCTCAAACCTAGTTCTCAGATACAGCCTGCGAGCAGCCAGATTAGAAGGACGTACCTCAAGATATATTCTCTGGGCGTTTTGGGACAAGGCGAATTGCTTCATTTTCTCCACAAGCACCATCCCCAGGCCCTGCCTTCTCCGCTCAGGATGAACGGCAATATTGAGAAGGTGAACTTCTCCGGCATACATCCAGAAACAGATGTAACCAAGTATCTGCTCCCCTTCCTTTAATGCCCAAAAGTGGGAAACCGGATTGCGGGTTTCTTCTAGAAAGGCTCGGGCCTTCCATGGAGACGGGAAAGAGACCTCTTCTATGGCCATGATCTGGTCATGGTACAGGGTAAAGGCCTCTTGCGTGATATTAATGAGAGAGATCATTCCTGCTTCAAAAGCTTGCTGGCCAAAGCGATGCTCCTTCTCCCGGCCTCTTGTGCTCGCCTGCCCAATTCGCCCAAACTTAACTCCTCCCTGTCTTGGGCAACAGCAATTACCATGGGGAGGTTTACGCCCGTTAAGACCTCCACCTTGTCATCTTGGAGGAAGGACAGGCTCAGATTGGAAGGGGTCCCCCCGAACATATCTGTCAGAATGAGAACACCCTTTCCCTTATCAAGGGCCTCAATCTTCGCTGAGATGGAAGAAAGGAGTTCCTCACTTTTGGCGGTGGTGGAGATACAGACCGTATCCACATTATCTAGTTTGCCTAAAATGAGTTCAGCCGCATTTAACAGCTCACGGCCCAAATCGCAATGTGAAATAATTAATAATCCTACCATCATCCAACTATTAGAGATCTTCGTCGCTCTGGATAATTATATCGTAAATTTCATCTCTGTCCTTGGCATCCAGTAATTTTTTCCGAAATCTACTGTCCTTCAACATCTTTGCAATTTTGGCCAAGACCTTTAAGTGTGTTCCCGCAGAATTTTCTGGCGCCACAAGCAGAAAGAAGAGATGCACGGGCTTAGCATCCATGGAATCGAAATCTATCCCCTGTTTGCTTCTTCCAAAGGACAACAGGGGTTTAGTTATGCCATTGAGCTTGCCATGGGGAATGGCAACTCCATCACCTATTCCCGTGCTCCCCAGCTTTTCTCTTTCCTCTAATACTTTTACAAGAGAATCCTTGTCAAGGAAGGCCTCTAAACTGCAGATGACCTCTGCGAGCTCCCTCAGGACACCGGCTTTGTCGCGAGCTTTGAGATCGGGGATAACGCTTTCTCGTGTGATAATGTCAGAGAGTTTCATATCACGCCACGCTTAACTAGGCCGGCTCGATCAGGCCTAAGTTTCCGCCCTTCCTTCGATAAAGCACATTTATCTCATTAGTTTTAGCATTACGAAACACCATGAATTCCTGGTTGCTGAACCCCAATTGCATGGCAGCCTCCTCAGGGTCCATGGGTTTGGCTTCTAGTTTTTCAACTTCAATTATAGGCTCTTCATCAGTCGATATTGCCTCAGTTTCGCCTTCTTCTACCAGGCTTTCTTCCCGTGGCCCCTCTGAACGCCGGTCCCGGATCTTGGACAAGTATCTCTTTAACTGTTTCTCCACCTTATCCATAACCTGGTCAATTGCAGAATACATATCCCCAGTCTCTTCAAAGGCTTTTATTCTGGTGCCATCGACGCTGAGAGTGATATCAGCCTGGTGGCGGAATTTCTCTACGGTCAGCACAATATGAGCTTCTCCTGGTGAGTCCAGGTATTTGTCCAGTTTGGTGATTTTTTCCTCTGCATACGCCCTAAGACTTTCTATTGGATCTGTATGGCGGAATGTAACGTTTACGATCATATTTTTACCTCCAGTTGATCAGGCTCATCATTAAATAGATGAACCCTAAAATGGCTTACGCCTTTTCCTTGAAGGAAGGATTCCCATTGACTCACGATACTTGGCCACGGTACGTCTGGCCACTCTGATATTAAGCTTCTTCAAAATGTCAGCAATTTCCTGGTCGCTATATGGTTTTTGCTTGTTTTCCATCTTTATTATGTTTCGAATGTGTTCTTTTACACTCTCGGATGCAACCGCATCGCCGTCCATGCTGCTAATGGCACTGTTGAAAAAGAATTTCAATTCAAATAACCCCTGGGGGGTATAAACATACTTGTTGGTGGTTACACGGCTGATGGTAGATTCGTGCATTTGTATGTCTTCAGCCACATCCCTGAGTACCAGAGGTTTCAAATGCGTAATACCTTTGTCAAAAAAATCGCGCTGGAATCTGACTATGCTTTCAGTAACCTTATAAATGGTGCGCTGCCTCTGGTGGATGCTCTTAATCAGCCAGGCTGCAGATTTTAATTTCTCCTGTATGTAATTTCTGACGCTTTCAGGCAGCGAGTCCTTTCTGCTGAGGACATCCTTGTAATAGGCGTTTATTCTGAGTTTTGGTAGACCGTCTTCGTTCAGCACTATCTCGTAGTCATCACCCACTTTAAACACGTAAATATCGGGGCTAACGTAAATGGTCTCCTCATCAGAGTAACTTCTACCGGGTTTGGGCTCTAGCCCTTGGATGATGGACACAGCAGTTATTATCTCATTCAAAGGCACGCCCAATCTCTTTGCAATGTTATCGTACTTCTTGTCTTCCAGATCCTTGATATGATCAAGAAGTATTCTCTCTACCAGTGTATCCTGTAGGCCTTGAAATCTAGCCTGAATGAGCAAACATTCTCTGGTGTCACGGGCTCCCACGCCAACAGGGTCAAACGTCTGTATGATCTTGAGAGTTTCTTCTATCTTTTCTACAGGATAGCCTGTGCTCTGGGCGAGCTCTTCGATGGTAATATCAAGGTATCCATCATCAGTGATATTACCTATTATGTGATGCCCTATTTCCTTTTGGACTTCGTCAAAATTGCTCATGTTTAGTTGCCACATTAGGTGGGAGTAAAGATTCGTTTTGGTGGAGGTGATATTTTCAAACTGGGGTACTTCACGGTCTTCGTAAGGCGTGTCTGCCCACCCAGTGTTATATTCAGAAATATATGCCTCCCAGTCAACCTCTTCGTGGGGAGGTTCTTCCACGTCTACTTCTGTAAGGGGGGGTGAATCCTCCTCAGAATCAAGTTTTTCGTCATCTAGGGAGACTTCTTCTTCGGTATCTACCACCCCGGCCTCTTCCAGAATAGGGTTGGTTTCCATTTCTTGGTATATGGTCTCAAGGAGTTCCAACCTGCTCAACTGCAACAGCTTGATAGCCTGCTGAAGCTGTGGCGTCATGATAAGTTGCTGGCTGAGATTGAGTGACTGTTTGAGTTCTAAGGCCATTTAAATTCCAGTCCGTTTTCTTTCAATTGCTAAAGGTTGAAACCCTCTCCCAGATATACACCACGGGCGATCTCACTGTTTAC
>JALVSJ010000225.1 GCA_027024445.1 Desulfobacterales bacterium | reverse complement strand
GGTCTTGTGAGGCACTTGGAAATCCTCTCACGCGTGCTTCTGCGTCCTGCCAACAGATCCCCAAGCCGCTGAATTATGACACCTTTTCCCAACAAGTTAGCCAGACGAGCTATGTAGCGGCCATAGGCTATGGGATCATCAAAAGGCTCTGTGAATGCGCTGCTGACCAGGATGGCAAAATTGGTGTTCTCTGTCCTTCGGTCAGCATAACTGTGCCCGTTTACCGTTACCATATCCCCGCTTGTCTCGAGCACTACCTCCCCATAAGGATTCATGCAAAATGTGCGTATCTTGTCATCAAAGCTCTTGGAGTAATAGATTAGCTTGGATTCATATACCACGTCCGTAATCTCTTTTAAGACCACTGCGGGAAGCTCCACTCTCACTCCTATATCCACAGGGCTTGCCTGGGTCTTGAGGCCCAGAGCATCGGCCTGGCTCTTCATCCATGGGGCGCCTGACCGTCCAGGTGCCGTGATCACGTAACGCCCCTTTATGATCTGCCCGTTTGCAAGTCTCACCCCTTGCGCTGCTCCACGATCAGCAAGAAGCTCTGTTACTTCGCAATCGGTTCTTATCTCTATGGCACCGGAGAGAAAATCCCTGATGCTCTTCAATACTGCTGCACAATTTTCTGTGCCGATGTGCCTGATTCGCATGGGGATAAGTTGGAGGTCGGCCAGGCGGGCCCTGTCTGCCAGTTCCTCCACTTTAGGGGAAACATCACCATACAGGGGCCCCGGCGCACCGTGTTTGACATATATGTTATCCGCCTCATCAAGGACTCGAGCTAAATCGTCTGCATCAATGTACTCGCCAAGGCTACCGCCCACCTCGGGAGAGAGGGTGAGTTTACCGTCACTGAAGGCCCCCGCTCCACCCCATCCGCATAGTATGTCTGCAGACCTTCGCCGATCTCTTTTGGTAATGTCCCTTCCCTTGTCCAGGATTATTATGTTGTCAATACCTAGTTCTACAAGGGTTAGTGCGGCAAATATCCCGGCAGGTCCTGCACCGACGATTATTACATCGTATTCCATGAGTCTACTCCCTTTTGGCCAGAGCGAGTAATAATTACGGCCAAAGGCACAACACCCATGCCCTGACTCCCTTGCTATTCCGGTATCACGAGAAAGGTATTCGGATCAAGCCTAACGCTTGCCTCTGGTGACACTGGATGACCATGGTCTTTCAAGAGCCTTAAATACACCCCGTCAGCAGTAGGAGCAAGCTGAATTATGACCTCAAACAAATCATCCAGCTTATCGCAGGGGTAAGGAATACCCCTTTGGTTTGTCTCATTCTTGTGCCTATGGGCCAAAGCAGACAGCCATGTCTCCATGTTGAACTCGGTGGAAAGCCCCCTTAGGTCTTCAAGAAGTCCCCTTGAAACCGTATCAAAGTCAAGTCCGTCCACAATAAGGGTCTGGGGCTTAAAAGACAGGTTCTGTTCCAGGTTTCTCAAGCTCTTGCTGAGTCTTTCAACACTGAAGCTGTCTTTCATGTAGGCAAGAATCATGCGGTTGCGCTCCACCATGAGGCGTAGATCTTCTTCATCAGGCATCTCAAGTGCCTTCACCATATCTGAAAATATTACATCGTAGTATGAGGCTACCTTGTCGGGAGTCTCATTTACCGAGACATGGACCAGGTTATCACCGGCAAAGATCCGGTCAAAGGCTATATGGACCAGGCATGCGCTTTTGCCCACTCCAGCCCTGGCAATAAGCACACCAAGGTTACCGGGACCGAGCCTGCTCTCCGAGGCCATGTCCAGAAGCCGTAACGGGCTCACCTTCATAAAGTTTTTCATGGCTATTTCCTCCCCTCTTGGGACTTACGATGCGTTTTCTTCAATTCCTCCACCACCGATTCCGGCGCCCTTGCGTAACGTGAGAATTCCATAGTGAACTCGGCCTTACCCTGGGTGAGCGACCTAAGCACCGTAGCGTATCCGAACATCTCGGCCAGGGGAACCTCGGCCTCTATGGTGGTAAAGGTGCCGTCCTCTGTGGAACTGAGGATCATCCCGCGCCGCTGATTGATCGAGCCCATGACACCCCCCTGGAATTCCGAGGGGCACTCCACGCTAACCCGCATGATTGGCTCAAGAATCACGGGTCTGGCCTTCATGTACGCCTGTTTGAATGCCCCCACGGCGGCCTGCCGAAACGCCAGTTCAGAGGAATCCACAGGATGGTGTTGACCGTCATTGATCACCACTCTAAGGCCCAGGACAGGATAGCCCAAAACAAGGCCCTTCTTCAGGCAGGATTGAAAGCCTTTGTCCACCGCCGGGATAAACTCCGATGGTATGACCCCTCCTTTGATGGCATCCACGAATTCATACGGGTTGTCTTTGCATGGCTCCATGTAGCCTGCAACGCGCCCGTATTGGCCTGCCCCACCGGTCTGTTTCTTGTGGGTATAGTTAAATTCTGCCTTTTGCGTGATGGCCTCCCGATAGCTCACCTGAGGTATGCCTGTCTCCACCTCGGCCTTGTACTCCCTTTTCATCCTTTCCACATACACATCTAGATGAAGCTCTCCCATCCCTGATATGATAGTCTCGCCTGTTTCGGGATCCACATAAGTTCGAAACGTTGGGTCTTCCCTTGAAAATCTTCCAAGGGCCTTGGCCAGGTTTTCCTGGGATTTATTGTCCTTGGCCTTTACAGTGAGAGAGATGACCGGCTCTGGTACGTGCATGGATGACATGCTGTAGTTGAGGCGTCCATCGGTAAATGTATCCCCAGTGTTACACTCAATGCCAAACAACGCTACGATGTCACCTGCATACCCCCTTGATATATCCTCCATCTCGTCTGCATGCATCCTCACGATTCTCCCCACCCTGATCTTTTTCCTGTTCCTGGTTATCACCAGGTCATCACCCTTGCCTATTGAACCCTGATAGATCCTGAGATAGGTAAGTTGACCGTAGGGGGTGACTTCAAGTTTGAAGGCCAGGGCCACAACGGGAAGCGAGGGATCGGCTTTCAATAGTACCTCCCTCTCGTCCTGATCCAGGTCAAGGGCCGTGTTTTCCACTTCTGTGGGGGAGGGCAGATAGCTATTCACGGCATCCAGTACTGGTTGCACCCCTACGTTCTTATATGCCGATCCAATGAGAACCGGAGTTATGGACCTCTCCAGTGTACCTTTCCTTAGTGCATCGCAAATCATCTCCTCAGTTTCCTGCCCTTCCAGTACAGCCTCTGCCAGCTCGTCTGAATACATGGTGGCCGTGTCCAGGAGCTGCTCCCGGTAGCCCATTGCCTCTTCCAGCATATCCTCGGGGACACCTTCTTCCCTTATTAGTTCTCCGTGCTCACCGTCGAAATACAAAGCCTTCATCCTGATTAGATCCACCACTCCTCTGAACTCATTTTCTAAACCTATTGGGAGTTGGAGCAGAACCGGGTCCATACCCAGTTTTTCCCTCAGTTGACTAACCACCTTCAGCGGGTTTGCTCCAAAGCGGTCACACTTATTTATAAAGGCGATCCTTGGAACCCCGTAGCGTCTCATCTGACGGTCCACGGTGATGGACTGTGACTGCACTCCGCCCACAGCGCAGAGGATCAGAATGGCCCCGTCTAGGACGCGCAGCGCCCGTTCAACTTCAATGGTGAAATCTACATGTCCTGGAGTATCAATGATGTTTATCCTGTGGCCTTTCCACAGGCAGTGCGTGGCGGCCGAGGAAATGGTTATTCCCCTTTCCTTTTCCAGTTCCATGGAATCCATTGTGGCGCCCACGCCGTCCTTGCCCTTTACCTCGTGGATAACCCCGATCCTTTTTGTGTAGTAAAGGATGCGCTCGGTCAGCGTGGTCTTACCCGAATCTATATGGGCGCTTATCCCTATATTCCTCAGTTTTTGAATGTCTTCCTTCACTTATCACTCTCCTGAATATTCATGTAAGATCAATGGCGTCCAAAATCGGCTTCACCTAGGAAGTGAGTCTATTTATATCAACCGGTTATTGGATGAGTGTCATAGTTTACAAAATTAGGTTTTCTATTTGCATTTACTTTGGCAGGGAAACGGCATATTCCCTTCCTGCCTGCGCCCCCGCCTGACCGTCGGGCAGGGAGGCTTCGGCAGGCAGGCGCTACGCTCGGTGCGCCATCCATGGCTCATCTCCCGCCATAATTCTGGCGGGCAAGCCCGCCTGACCATCGGGCAGGCACTGCGAACCAGGCACTCAGTCATACAAGCACAGGATCGTCATTTCCCTGCCCGCCGTTGCGTTCAGGCGGGGAGGAGCCTTGGCGACGAGAAATCTTGAGATTTCTCCCGGAGTTTACCCCGATGTACAGAGGGGGTCGAAATGACATAGAATGAATCAAGCTTCAGCTAAGAACTGAGTGCCTGATGACGCCGCTCTGGGAACATCCCCTGCCTGGCGCCGCGTGGCAGACAGGCGTTCCCCTGCCTATTATTAAAAAACCGATTTTGGACAGACGTGGAGCTGCCTTCCAATTTATGTTTCCTATTCTCCCATGCCTATAGCCCAACGCCTAGCGCCTAATGCCTATTACCCAACACATTCAATTCCACGGACCATAGCTAAAGGCCCCGGCAGTCTCCCCAGTGGGCCGAAACTGCTCAAATCGGCGTAAAGAAAATGGTTTCAAAATCTCAGGCCGCTCTGCCTTGGCGATGTATTGGGCCATATATTTCCCTGTTATGGGCCCAGACTTAAACCCGAAGTAGCCCCAGCCTACATCCAGATAAAGCCCTTCTATGGGGTCGTTTCCATGAAGGATGGGGGCCATATCGGGCGTCATGTCTGCTATTCCAGCCCAATGGCGCATGAACTTGACTCCTTTGAGACAGGGCAATAGCTCGGTAAGTGCCTCTGCCTGGTGTTTCATATAATAAGGTGTGGTATTTGTCGTATAATTTGGCCAGGGGTCCATGTGGGCTCCGGTAGCAATTTCCCCTTTGAGCGTCTGATTGGCATATACGTGATAGGCCCCAGAAGAAATAACGTGATTCAAAATGGGCTTAAGGGGCTGGGTGACCATTGCCTGAATGGTCAGCGGATGAATGGGGAGCTTGATTCCCGCCATCTGAGCCAGGAGATTCCCGTATCCCCCTGCACAGATCAGGACCCGAGGGGATTTTATTAAGCCTTTGCTGGTCTGCACTCCCGTTACCTTGCCGTGTTCTACCTCGATACCGGTAACCTCGGTATTTTGATGGATGTGCACACCATAGCTTGCTGCCCCCTTGGCCAGTCCCCATGCAACCGCATCATGCCGTACTATGCCGCCAGGGGGATGATACATTCCCCCCAAGACCGGATAAGTGATGTTATCTTCAATGTTGAGCGCAGGGATCAATTCTTTGCACTGTTTTCTGTCCAATAATTCACTTTTCACACCGCTCAATTGGGCTGTACACACCGCGAGCCTCGCTGCTCCCATTGCAGCCTCAGAATGAAAGGTATTGAGG
>JALVSJ010000224.1 GCA_027024445.1 Desulfobacterales bacterium | reverse complement strand
GTGTACACAAGGGTCATCTCGCCCTCTTTGAGAAAGTGAAGGAACGGGCCAAGGCCATACACGGTCGATCTGCTGTTATGACCTTTGACCCTCATCCCATCAAGATCATGCGACCGGAAAACGCTCCCCCCTTGATCACGCCCACCCAACAAAAAATTAAACTTATCGAGCAAAGTGGTATTGATGTCCTGTTCTGTTTACCTTTCACCAGGGAGTTTTCCCGGGTAACAGCGGAGCAATTTGTCAAGGACATCCTGGTGGACAAGATAGGCATAAAGGAAATGGTAGTGGGCTATGATTATAGCTTTGGGAAGGGGCGAGAGGGGAATATCCAATTACTCAAGGAACTGGGCAACCATTTTAATTATCAGGTTCACGTGGTAGGACCAGTAAAAGTAGGTGATAATCTAGTCTCCAGCACTTCCATAAGGAACCTCGTCATGGAAGGCAAACTTGATGAGGCCAGGGGCCTGCTTGGCAGGCACTATGAGATCGCAGGAACAGTCATTAAAGGCAAGAACCGAGGGGCAAGAATACTCGGGTTTCCAACCGCCAACCTGAAACTCATTGATGAGTTGACTCCCAAGAGGGGTGTTTATGCTGTCTACGTGCTGTTTAACAGCCACAGATATATGGGTGTTACCAACATTGGCTATAACCCCACCTTTGGAAACGGGGCCTTCTCTGTGGAAACCCATTTGCTCGACTTTGATGGAGATCTACTGGGTAAGACTATCAGGGTGCAGTTTATTGCAAGGCTCCGAGATGAGAAGACTTTTGAAAGCGCAGAGGCTCTGGCCCAACAAATCAAAGCAGACATTGAAGCGGCCAGGGGTATTCTCTCTGATGCCTGATCCACGCTCACCCCGTCCCAATCTTTCCCATCTTACTGCTTGAAGTGTCACTTCCTTCAGGCTGAAAAATTTATTGACACCCCGTCTTAAATCTTTATACTGTCACACCTTAATTCAAATCCTACGAAGTGTCGTTATGTTCTGAGAATATGGCCCAAACCCTGCTGACATTCCCGAAAGGAGGCATACACCCTCCTGAGTCAAAGGAGCTTACGGAAAAACTTCCTATAGAGCCGGGTCCAGCCCCTAAGGAAGTGGATATACTTTTGACCCAGCATTTCGGTGCCCCTTGCAAACCGCTTGTTAAGAAAAAAGCGGAGGTTAAGGAAGGGGACCTCATCGGCGAAGTTGAAGCAGGTCTAGGAGCCAATATCCATTCCAGTGTATCTGGGACTGTGAAAAATGTTGGAAAGGCTCCCCACCCCGTCTCAGTAAGCGCTCCTGCCGTGACCATACAGGTAGACGATGAGACCGAGCCCCCTGCCTACCAGCCAAGAGATTGGTCTTCCCTGTCCAAAGAGGAGTTGCTGGACGCCGTAAAACAGGCGGGTATAGTGGGCATCGGTGGAGCAGGGTTTCCCACCCATGTGAAGCTATCTCCCCCCTCCCAAGCCAAGGTAGACACCCTCATATTGAACGGCGCGGAATGCGAGCCGTACCTTACTACTGATCATCGGCTTATGCTGGAGCACTCCCGGGAAATAATAGAAGGGGCAAAGATAATTCTCACCATCCTGGGCATCAGCACCTGCCATATCGGAATAGAAGCCAATAAGATGGATGCCGTTGAGGCCATGGAAAAGGCAAT
The DNA here is from genome assembly GCA_027024445.1 of Desulfobacterales bacterium. Classification (GTDB taxonomy): domain Bacteria; phylum Desulfobacterota; class DSM-4660; order Desulfatiglandales; family Desulfatiglandaceae; genus B111-G9. Next base: position 43 of record JALVSJ010000224.1, on the reverse strand, counting down.
CGCGGAGACCAATTTAAATGGCTTTACAATAAAAGTGGACCCG
>JALVSJ010000223.1 GCA_027024445.1 Desulfobacterales bacterium | reverse complement strand
GATTTTCCGCAGAGATACATTTTCTGGTTACGTAAGGGCTGCGAAGCAGGTACTCGCTGCGAACTGGACCGGCCGCTATACCAGGCCTTCCTCTTCGCTGTATCCTCATCAGTGGAATTGGGACTCGGGGTTTATTGCCATTGGATATGCACATTATAGCCCCGAGAGGGCAAAGACCGAACTTCGCTCACTTTTCCAGCACCAATGGGAAAATGGAATGCTTCCACATATTGTCTTTGATACTCTTTCACTGGGCCACTACTTCCCGGAACCTGACTTTTGGCAGGCACCGGGAGGCAGGCCAACCAGTGGAATTACCATGCCACCTTTACATTCAACAGCCTGCCTTCACATTTACGAGGCATCTGAAAACAAATCAGATGCCGCCAAGTTCTTGGAAGAAATGTTTCCGAAGCTCCTGGCCTTACACCGCTATTTTTATGATCACCGCGATCCAAACCGCGAAGGTCTCGCCTATATCAGGCATCCATGGGAATCTGGCATGGACAATTCACCTGCCTGGGACGGACCTCTGAAAAGAATCGTAGTGGATAAGGGCAGGGTGCCTCCCTATGAGAGAAGGGATCTGGACCACGGTGTCAGTCCTGAGCAGCGCCCTACCGATCAAGATTATGATCGTTTCGTTTACCTCGTTGATCTTTTTAGAAAGCTGCACTATGACGAGAATCAAATTTACCGACAATGCCCTTTTCTGGTTCAGGATATATTGCTCAACTCCATCCTGTGCAAGGCAAACCTGGATCTTCTCGATATTGCATCTATACTCGGGAAAGACAGCCGAGAGATCGAGCATTGGTATGAAACCACTTCTACTTCAATAAGGCAGAAGCTATGGTGCCCACAGTGCGGCAAATTTGAATCCTTTGATCTTGTAGAAGGCTCCCACATTCATACTGCCACTGCCTCGAGTTTTATGCCTCTTTATGCAAAGGCCCCGACAAAAGACCAGGCAGCGTTGATATATGAAAAAATAAACTCCGTGTCTTTCTGTGCCCTGCGCCAGGGTAACTGCTTCACTGTCCCTAATTACGATATGACTCGCAAGGACTACAGTGCCACTAACTACTGGAGAGGACCAGTATGGATAAACATCAACTGGATGCTGTCTCAAGGTCTCCGCTCTTATGGGTATAAGGAAAAAGCTGATTCGATGAACAGTGATATGATTCAATTGCCAGTCAGGTTTGGTTTCCATGAATATTTTGACTCTCGTACTGGCAAAGGATACGGATCCGATAACTTTTCCTGGACGGCGGCGCTGTTCTTAGATCTCGTTTATGATTTTTATGAAAAACAAGGGACAGGACACATTGGTCGCAAACAACAACAAAAATTAGATCATATGCTCGTTCTCAACCAGGGAGAGACGTCTGCGGGGGTGAAGCAAGATAAATTAGCACAACTCCTCTTGGCATCCATGAGAGAACTTCAATCTCAATTCTACGATCCGGTTCGTGGTCTAGTGGATTATGATAGCTTGTGCCAGTCGCCTCAGTACGAAGAATATAAGAACCTTGTGAAAGGACTTTCGAGATTCAACCTAAATGACTTAACAGATGTGACACATAGAAAGGCCTTCTGGATCAACATCTATAATGCCATTATAATCCAAGGGATAATAGAGCTAGATATCCGCCGCTCTGTCAAAGAGATCAGAAACTTCTTTGGCTCGATTGCCTATTCCATAGG
>JALVSJ010000222.1 GCA_027024445.1 Desulfobacterales bacterium | reverse complement strand
AGCCTTTACAGCGAGCAGATCTCCTTTGCAATTGGAAGCGAAATTCCCATTGTGATAGTGGATGTTCAGCGTCTTGGGCCCTCTACAGGATCTGCCACAAAAGGGGCCGATGGAGATATCCAGTTCCTGAGATGGGGAAACAGCGGTGGTCTACCGGTCATTGTACTGGCACCAGTGGATGTGAAGGATTGCTATGTACTTACAGTGCACGCATTCAATCTGGCAGAAAAATACAGGTGCCCTGTTTTCCTTGCCGCGAACAAGGAGATCTCCATGACCCGGGAAACTGTGGACCTGGCCGCCTTGGAGCTTCCCCAGGTAGTGGACCGCAAAGTTGCGCGGCCCGAGGGGCCTTTTCTCCCATTTGCTGTAAGGTGGGAAGAACTGGTCCCTGATTTCCTTCCTATTGGCGCAGACACCCTGGTCCGGCAGACATCTTCAACCCATGGACCGGATGGCTACATTACTACCGATCCTGCCGAGATCAGGAACCTGGTGGAGAGACTTCAGAGAAAGGTGGAAAGTGGCGTCTCGCAATTCACATTTTTCGATGAAATTGCAGTGGCCGATGCTGATACCATTATCATCACCTATGGGATAACCGCTCGTGCTGCAAAGGTTGCTGTAAGACAGCTCAGGGAAAGCGGAACCAGGGCCTCGCTGTTGATTCTCAAAACGCTGTGGCCTGTGCCCGAAGAGCTGATCAAGGCCAAGGCCCTTCTTCATAGACGAGTAGTGGTCGCTGAAATGAACCTTGGTCAGTATGTGAGAGAGATCCAGAGGGTGCTTCCCGATAAAAGGATAGATTTTATTGGCCAGATGAACGGGGAGCTAATCAAACCCAATCAAATAATAGAGGTAATAAGAAATGGCTAGTCTGCTTAACCCAGATCGTCCCCCGGTCTTCTGCCCAGGTTGCTCCCACGAACGCCTTGTCCATGCCCTGGACAAAGCGCTAGTGGAAATGGGATATGAGGGAAAAGATGTGGCAATTGTCACAGATATCGGCTGCTCAGGTCTGTTTGACACTTTTTTTAATACCCATGCGTTTCATGGCCTACACGGCCGGGCCCTCACTTATGCCACCGGGATAAAGATGGCCAGGCCGGAACTTAAGGTCATCGTAACCATGGGCGATGGAGGTCTGGGCATCGGCGGGGCTCACGTATTAAGCACGTGTCGCCGCAATATTGACCTGACACTCCTGGTCTTGAACAATTTTAATTATGGCATGACCGGGGGGCAGTGCTCATCCACCACCCCACAGGACGCGGTGGTCAGTTCAGGTTTCCTTAACAAGTTGGAAAGACCCATTGACATTTGTCAGGTTGCCGGCTCGGCAGGGGCACCAATGGTCTGTCGCCTTTCAGCGTATCAAAAGGACCTTGTCCACAGGCTCAAGGACGCAATTGCATTCAGGGGATTTTCTCTACTGGATATCTGGGGGATATGTCCTGGCCGCTTTCTCCGGCGAAACAGACTCACCCCAAAGGATATTGCCGAAAGGCTGGCACAACGCCCCCAGTTGCCTGACTTCATGTCCCTAAACGCCAGGGCAGAGTATGGTGATGCCTACCGCGAGGAAGCTGCAAAACAAAAAATGCCCCCCTCGCCCACATCCATTGAGGTCATATGTGCGCCCCCACAGCGAGGTCGCTCCGAGATAATCTTTCTTGGGGGAGCAGGCCAGCGCATTATTACTGCAGGGGAGTTGTTGTGCCTGGCCGGGGCATCAGCGGGGTGCCATGCCACCCAGAAAAACGACTACCCCATTACTGTAATGAGGGGGCACTCCATCAGCGAGGTGATCCTGTCTGATGAAGAGATCGAATATACCGGGATTGAGGAGCCCTCTGTGGTCATCGCCCTGGCACCAGAAGGCGTTAATCGGCGCAAACAGATGTTTGCCCACCTTCGCTCTCAAACCCTAATCATTAAATCCAGGGGGATTGAATTGCCCCAATCGGAGGCCTCAATCATTGAGATTGATTTTCGGGAGAAAAAGATCAAGTCCCAGGACCGGGCCCTGGCGGCATTGGCAATCCTGGCAAGCGAAAACAAGGTCCTGAACATGGACATGTTAAGGGCAGCCCTCAAGGTTCGCTTCAAGGGCCCGGTGTTTGAGGGAGCACTGGCCGTCGTAGAAAAGGTTTCTGGCAGCAGCAGTTAGGCGCCCATGGAAAGGTACTTTGACTTTAATCGTTTTCTCAGGGAAAGATTTGGCACAAGGGTTCATAAAATAGCCCTGGATGCAGGTTTTAGCTGCCCTAATCGCGACGGCACCATATCCACCAAGGGGTGCATATTCTGTGACAGCAGGGGATCAGGGACCGGTGCCCTCACGGACCGCGGAATTGAAATAGAAGAACAAATACGTCGCTCAAAGGAATTCTTCTCCAAAAGATACAAGGCAAATAAGTTTATAGCCTATTTTCAGTCCTTTACCAATACCTATGGCCCCCTCGAAAGACTGAAACAGTTATATGATAGGGCAGTGGCTGACAGGGATATAGTGGGGCTAGCCGTGGGTACACGCCCTGATTGCATAACAGAAGATGTACTGGGCCTCCTTGCCTCATACAAGGCCGGTTACATGGTCTGGTTAGAGCTAGGCCTTCAATCTGCCAATGATGAAAGCCTCAGGCGCATCAACAGGGGACATGATGTGGCCTGCTTTGAGAGGGCGGTAATGCTGGCCAGCCGCTTTGACCTGGACGTATGCGCCCACGTGATCTTGGGGTTGCCCGGAGAAGGCCGCAAGGAGATGATGGAAACAGCCAGGTTCATCTCCAGATTGCCCATCCAGGGCATAAAAATCCATCTTCTCTATGTGGTGGAGGACTCCCCGCTGGCCACCCACTACAGGGAAGGGAAAATCAGGTGCCTTGAGCGATCTGAGTACGTGGAATTGCTGGTGGACTTCCTGGAATTGTTGCCCCCAACTATGGTAATACAGAGGCTCACGGGCGATCCCCCCCGCGGCTCTAAGCTCCTGGCCCCTCAATGGGCCAGGGAAAAGATGAAGACCCTCAGCTTAATCAAGAATAGATTGGAGGAACGAGACACATGGCAGGGAAGGCTCTTCCAGCCCTCTACGTCCACTCCGTAGATTACCGGGATCTACGCCTATATTTGGCCTCATCTGAGCGGGGGGCAGTAAGGATCTGCCTCAGGCTTGACTGCGGCCATGACCCGAAGGCATTTTTCGCTGAGATGTATCCTGAGCGCACGATTATTGCCAGTAAAAGCCAGAATGCTTCACTGCTAGACGCTGTTCAATCAGCCCTCAGGGGAAAGCCAATGGGTAGGAGGCTTCCACTTGACATAAATGTTACGGCCTTTCAACGGAATGCGTACCAGGCCATTTCCCGAATTCCCTACGGACACACGTGGACCTATGGAGAGGTGGCACGCGCAATGGGGTGTCATGGCGCAGCGCGAGCTGTTGGCCGGGCCATGGGGGCGAACCCCCTGCCAATCATTTTTCCATGACACCGGGTGGTCTCCTCCCAGGGCCTGGGCGGGTTCAGCGGCGGAATCGAAATCAAAAAATACTTGCTTCGCCTTGAAGGACTACCCATCGAATCCTGACTAGAATGCTTTAAGGAATGCTTCCAGGCCTTCAATATCTCCTGCAGGCCAGTAGTGAACCTCTTTGTCCTTTGGAACTATCTTCTTTGCCAGACCTATCAGCACAGTCTTGGGACCCACCTCAACAAAATGGCTGACCCCGTCTGAGACCATCTTGACTATTATATCGTACCACCTGACGGGACTTACCAGTTGCCTTGCCATAAGATCCTTGATGGCCTCGGGGTCTTTCTCTTCCATGGCAGTTGCATTGAACAAAACCCTGGTCTGTGGCGGCGAAAATGTTATTGTTTCCATGTAACCACGGAACTCATCCACCGCCCCCTGCATCAAGGGCGAATGCCATGCGCCGCTCACCTTTAGAGGAATAGCCCTCTTACCCTTCTCCTTTACCAATGCCGTCGCCGTGCCCAGGGCCTCCCTGGACCCCGTAATTACAATCTGCTCGGCCGTGTTGTGGTTAGCTACGGCTATGGCCCCCTGCTCCGATGCCTTCTCAACAAGCTCCGAGACCTCTTCAATGGCCATACCCATCACAGCCACCATGCCGCCCGGATTGGCCTCGGCCTCGCGCTGCATGAGTTGCCCTCTCTTATTTACCAGCCGGAGGGTATCTTCGGCATTCAACACTCCCGCGCTCCTAAGGGCGGCATATTCACCCAGACTATGCCCCGCACAAACATCCGCCTTGACATCTGCGTCCCGAAGTACCTGGAGGCAGGCCAGGCTCACCGCGGCAATGGCTGGCTGAAGGTTTTCCGTCACGGTTAGCTCTTCCATGGGCCCCTCAAAGCAGAGCCTTGATATGTCCTTTCCACAGATGTCATCTGCCTGCTGAAACAACTCGCGAACTCCCTCATACCCATCATAGAGGTCTTTTCCCATCCCTACCACCTGGGAACCCTGACCAGGGAACAAAAAAGCAATCTTTTCTTCCATGTTCTCTCCTCCGCCACGAAACTTGGCGTATCTAATAATCAAATTATTGAAGGTTGGCAAACAAAAATGCAGGAATTACCGCGGGGAAAAGGGAAATTTGCGGGCTGATCAGACCTCCTGAGGCTCGCCCACTCTTTTTTTGAAAAGCTGATCAAGGGCAATTTCATATTCCCTGGTCCCTGGTATAAGGGACCGATTCTTGGCGAGCTGAGCCACAACCTCCTCTTCGGCTTTTTCAAATTGGGCGTTTATCTTACTGATTACGTCGTTGATGACCCTGTATATTTCCTCGTCAGTCCCATATACGTCAATCACATGGGGATCGTTAATGAGGACCTCCATCACGTATTGTGTCATAAAAAGAGAATAGGGATTGGGCCTGGGGACAAGGTTCCTGATAGGGGCAATGAAGTATTTAAAATCAAATTCAGAGCTCTTCAGTGCCTTCTTCAATCCTTGCAGAACCAGTTCACTCACTGCAGCGGGGTTATCTGTCTCAATGATCTTGTTCATCAACAGGGCCTGGGTAAGCTTATTATGAATTTCGTTCAACTTAAATTTGAAGAACCTGTCACGCTGAAAGGCCTGTTGACGTTCCTTCCTCTCAAGGCGATTTATAATCTTATCCTGTACCCTTCCGCTGTCAAATCTCCGCATATATTTTACCTTTTTTGAAGGGGCACTTCGGCTCCCCGAGCACCCTTGAAGTTGCGCAGCATTCTAGGATCCCCCCTTGTCTCCTTTGTCAGCCTTTTTCTCTGCCTTTGGCGTATCCTTCTTGTCACCCCCGGATTTTGGCTGGGAGCTACTTGAGCTTGATCGGGACCCGTAATCCGTTACGTACCACCCACTCCCTTTGAGGTGGAATGTACTCTGTGAAATGAGCTTCCTCACTTTTCCGCCGCAGGCCTCGCATTTTTCCAAAGGCGGATCTGAAAACTTCTGCCATGCTTCTGTAACCTGTCCGCACTTCATACATTCATATTCATATATAGGCATCGCTCAAAACCTCCAAGAAACCACTAATTGTTCAAAACACTCAGGCCCAACTTACAGATCCTATGGCCTTCGTAAGATTGCAGTACGTAGCCCAGGTCTTTTATGGGCACCCGTCGAAGGATATCATATGCAAGCCCATGAACCTTACGTTCCTCTTGTTCCCTTACCTCCTGGCTCACTTCAAATCGTTGTAGAAAGTTGCTGAACCGTACGATATGAATAAGCTCATGGGTGAAGATGTACAACATCAACGGCAACAGCTCTAGTCTCTCATCGCGGGATATAGCGGAGAGTATCCTCTCGTCTTGCAAGAGGATGAAGTAAAAATCCTTTCCCTTCGCCCTCGGGCAAAGGATCTCTCCCGCCCTATTGACCTTGTCAAGCACCGCAAACACATTGCAAGGAACAGGCAGATGCTGCCAAGTGTCCCGCAGTCTCACGTCATAGGGATGGCGCTTCCATTGCCCTGAAGAAAATTTGAAATGATCAGACGTCACCTCCTCGGCTATCTGCAGTGCCTCGGCCAGCGTTGCCATCTGATGGTATGAAAAGGACCGCTCGCTCATGTCTGAAGCCCTTGATTTGGCCAAAAGATAGGACTTATTACGGGAATGTCAATGGGAAAATAACTGGTGGCGGTGACTGGACTCGAACCAGTGACTCTGCGGATATGAGCCGCATGCTCTGACCAACTGAGCTACACCGCCACTGCCGTAACTTATTAGTTTATCGAATCCTTATTCTATGTCAATAAAAAACATGCGTCTGTTTGCCTTTGATGCCACAGGGGCATAAACATAAGGGCAACCCGCAGGTTGCCCCTGTTCCTGTCATGTAAGTTGCTCCACCGGCTATTGGATATACTTCTTAACTTCCTCTGTAAGTGCCGGAACAACATCGAAAAGGTCGGCTACCACACCATAGTCGGCTTTCTGGAATATCGGCGCATCCGGATCCTTATTTATTGCTACTATGACCTTGGAGGTTCCCATACCTGCAAGGTGTTGAATCGCGCCAGAAATTCCGCACGCAATGTACAGGTTGGGAGATACTACCTTGCCCGTTTGACCCACCTGATCTGTATGCGGACGCCATCCCGCATCCACCGCTGCGCGGCTGGCTCCTACCGCGGCGCCAATCAGATCGGCCAGTTCTTCCAGTATCTTGTAATTTTCAGGCCCCTTCATTCCTCGGCCACCCGACACTATCTTATCTGCCTCGGTAAGTTCAATCTTACCGCTCTCATCCCTTATTATTTCCACTACCTTTGTTTTGAGCTTATCATCGGCCAGGTCCACGCTTGCCTCGATTATTTCGGCGGTTTTGGAAGTATCAGGCTCAGCCACAGCCATCACATTGGGCCTGGCAGTGGCCATATTAGGCCAACTATTTTCAAAGGCCACCTTGGCATAGGCCTTGCCTGCATAAATTGGCCTCACAGCGACAAAATTCCCATCTTCCACTTGAAATGCAGTGCAGTCCTGCGCCATTGCTACGCCCAAACGCGCAGATAATCTGGCAGAGAGATCTTTGCCCTGAACCGAGGCTCCCATCAAGAGCACGGCAGGCTCCTTTTCCTGAACCAGTCCTGCAATAACTTCAGTGTAAGCATCCGTGGTATAAGGATCCAATTTGGGGTCATCGGCCACAATAACTTTATCTGCACCGTAGTGGGCAAGTTCAGCAGCCTTGTCCTTTATGTTAGACCCCAGAAGCACTGCTGTCAGTTCCTGTCCCAGGGCATCAGCGATCCTGCGTCCCTCACTTACAATTTCATATGTTACTTTGCGCAATTCACCATCTCTTTGCTCTGCGATTGCCCATACTCCTTGTGCCATTTTATCACTCCTTATGAAGAATTTAGTCAGTGTAGTCAGAAAATGGATATTTATTAGCTCAAATCATATTCCCTTACAGAACCTTGGCCTCTTCATGAAGCAATTTGGCCAATTCTGCCGCCTTCTCCTGCGGTGTCTCGCCTTCTATGATCTTGCCGGGCTTACGCTCGGGCGGAGGTGTTAGTTCTAGTATTTTCAACTTCCTGGCTCCCTCGCCAAACTCAGCAGCATCCAACCCCAAATCCGCAAGGCTTTTCTCTTCAAGTGGTTTTTTCTTGGCCTTCATGATACCGGGCAAAGAAGCATACCTTGGTTCATTGAGGCCCTTCTGCGCTGTTATCAGAACCGGCAAGGGCGACTCAATAACCAGCGTTTGACCTTCAATGGGGCGATGAACCTTTACTGAACTCTGATCGTCGGCTATCTCCACCTTTATTCCTAAGGACACATGAGGAATTCCCAGAAATTCCGCTACACTTTGTCCTACCAGGCCCTGGTCATCATCTATGGCTCTTTGTCCCGTAAAGATAATGTCATATTCAAGGTCTCTCACGGCTGCAGCGAGGGCCTTGGCCGTAGCCAGGGAGTCACTTCCTTCCAAGGCGTCATCGGTGATCAGAATACCCTTGTCAGCTCCCATAGCCAGAGCGGTACGAATAGCCTCCGTCACCCTCTTGGGACCAAGTCCGACCACTGTGACCTCCCCGCCAAACTTTTCCTTGATTCGCAATGCTTCTTCCACACCAAATTCATCATAAGGGTTCATAATCCATTTAATATCATCTTCTACGATCGACTTTCCGTCCGGAGCAATCTTGATCTGTGTCTCCGTGTCCGGTACCTGTTTTAACAAAACTATAACGTTCACTTTTCTCCTCCTTTCGTGGACTTTTTAGCCTTGTTTCACGAATGTGATTAGGGTTTATGCCTTCATACCTTCCAAAAAATACTCACTAATCTGGACAGCAGCGGTTTTAATATCATAATCCTTTTTTGATGACAACACCCAAAACCTAGACATCTCGTCAAGCGCACCGAAAAACGCCCTCTTGGCTATGCCAGGAATAATATCAGCCCTGAAAATTCCCTTTTCCTGACCTTCCCGGATTATCCCGGCAATTATGTCCAGATATCTGGCAAACTGTTCGTTCTTATATTCTTTGATAAACTTGCTGCTCTGACGCAATTCCACCTGAATGATCTCAGCCATGCTCTGATTGTCTTCCACTAATTTTAGGTGTGTAAGAGCAAATACCCTGAGTTTCTCAGCCGGGTTCTCCACTTCTGAAAGTTTGGATTCCATGTTCTCCAACACGAGCCTCATTTGCTCTTCGAAAAGCGATATGAGGATATCATCCTTGTTGTCAAAATATATATATATGGTTCCGTCGGCAACTCCCGCTTCTCTAGCTATGTCTGCGACCCTGGACTGAAAGAAACCCTTCTCTGCGAACACCTTGGTCGCCGCATCTATTATTTTGAAGTATTTGTTCGCATCTCTCTTTTTCGCCATAGATCGCTGATGACCTCTTTTCTGAATGATTATTCATTCAAATTTTTTATCATTACATGGATCTCAAGTCAAGCAGGATTGTGGCAAGCTTGCAAAAAAAAGCCAACTATTATATCTTGACAAGTAGCGGAGGAATAAATTAGATTCCTGCCGTTTATTCCATTATGAAAGGCTGGTGATAAGGCGTTTAATACAGGGGTTGAGGATAATTTGGTGTAAACATCAATATAAGGAGGAGGTATTATGCGGAAGCTATTTATTTCGGCAACGGCACTTGTATTTGTGATCGGCTTAGTCTTTTGCGGTGTAAGCCCCACCCATGCTAAGGCCATCAAAGTGGGCGCGATCATCAACCTTACAGGGCCAGCATCCACATGGGGCCAGTTTCATGCAAAGGGCATGAAGGATTACATGAGATATGTAAATGAGGTAAAAGGTGGTGTTGCCGGAAACAAGATTGCTCTAACTGTGGTTGATCACGGCTACAAGGTCCCTGAGGCGATCAAATACGTGAAGAAATTCTGCACCCAGGACAAGATGGACATGATAGCCACATGGGACGCTGGCTCAGGTATTATGGCCAAGCCAATCTTTCAAAAATACAAGGTTCCTGATATCAACTTCTCCACCTATCAAGGCTTCCTGAAACCCCCTATTGACTATGCCTACCTGCCTTTCGGAAGCTACATTATGGACAGCTACGCCTTACTCGAGTACATAAAGAACATTCACAAGGGTGCAGGGGCGCCTAAGGTGGGACTGCTTACTTACAACAATGCCTATGGTAAATCCATCCACGGCGCCTGCAAGTCCTATGCTGCCAAACATGGTATCGACATCGTAGATATTGAAGAATTTCCTCCCAAGACACTGGATCTCAACACGGAGCTTTTACGGCTAAAACAGAAGGGAGCACAATACATTGTAGTCCAATGTCTGCCGTCGGCTATTATTATGGCCCTTCAATCAGCGGATCGAGTAAATTACAAGGTTCCCTTCTTCGGCACATGGACCTCAACTGATCCTGATTTCTTCCGCCGTGGCAAAGGGCTCATTCGGGACAGGATGTTCATGCAATTCCCTGGTTGCTTGCCTGCGGACAACAATGCCGGTTACAAGTTGCTCAAGACCCTTTGGGACCGATATAAAACGGTCAGTTCCTTTGATGCCGCATATTGGGAAGGTGTAGCAGTGGCTTCTATCATGGTAAGAGGCTTTGAGAGGGCACAAGAGAAATTCGGAAAAGTGACCAACATTACGATCAACCAGGCACTCCAGACCTTCCGAAATGAGGATTTCGGTGGTCTCGTCCCGCCTGTTACTTACACCAACACAGACCACAGCGCTTCATTCAAGGCCAGGATAGTGCAGATCCATGAAGATGCCACTTACACTCCGTTAACCAACTTCTGGGAACCTGGTAAAGAAAAGGTACAGATAATTCGATGAAAGCATTTCGTGGAGAACCAAGTATCTTCGCTTCCGCCCGCCCTGAAGATCGGCGGGCGGAGTTGGAGATCAGAGACCTGACATTGAGGTTCGGGGGCATCACTGCCTTGAACAAAATCAACTTGTCCGTCCGTACAGGTGAGCTTGTGGCAATCATAGGGCCCAATGGGGCCGGTAAAACGAGCCTTCTTAACTCTATTACAGGATACTACAAGCCTCAAGAAGGCCAAATATTCTTCAACGGTAAAGAAATCACCCGGATGCCCCCACATCACCTTACAAATCTGGGCATCGGAAGAACGTACCAGAATATCGAGCTCTTTCCGGGCATGACTGTTCTGGCCAATATGTTGCTTGCTCGCCATATACACTGTAACTACGGCGTCCCAAAAGCGGCTATTTTCAGTAAAAGCGTCAGGGAAGAGGAAGTCCGCCATCGTAGGGTGCTTGAAGAATTGATTGATTTCTTGGAGATGCAATCAATAAGGAAACACCTGGTGGGTTCACTTCCTTATGGCATGCGCAAGAGGGTGGAGCTTGGTCGAGCCCTGGCATTGGAACCTAAGCTCCTAATCCTTGATGAGCCCTTTGCCGGAATGACGCTTGAGGAAAAGGAAGACATGGTCAGATTCCTCATGGAACTCAACGAAGCATGGAATCAGACCATGATCCTGGTTGAGCACGACATGTCCATTGTTATGAGCATCTCCCAGCGAATTGCAGTGCTGGATTTTGGTGTGAAGATCGCAGAGGGAACGCCTGATTTTATCCAGAATCACCCTCAGGTAATCAAGGCCTACCTGGGCGATACCCATAAACTGTAAATCAAGAAGAATGTAGTGATATGAGCAAGGATAAGAATATCCGAAAAATTGACCCTGAGTTCATAGCATCACTGGAGCAATATACTGTTCCCCAGATCCTCTCAAAGCAGGCAGAACAACTTGGAGATTCCCATACCGCGTTACGAGAAAAGGCGTATGGTATTTGGGAGACTTATTCGTGGAAGGATTATTTCAGGTATACCAAGATGGTGGGCCTAGGCCTCAAGTCCCTTGGTTTACAGAGAGGAGACAATGTGTGCCTTATCTTGGACAATCATGTGGAATGGTTGTTCAGTGAGCTTGGTACGCAGGCCATGGGCGCTGTAACGATCCCACTGTTTACTTCTGCCGTGGCAAAGGAACTGGTCTATGGCCTTAACCGTGTTAAAGCTAGATATGTATTTGCCCAAGATCAGGAACAAGTGGATAAACTTCTGGCAGAGCGGGAGCAATTGCCAGATGTGGAAATGGTGATCTATATTGATCCCACAGGAATGAGGAATTATCGCGACAACCCTTGGCTCGTAAGTTTCGCTCAGCTTCTGGAACTTGGGGAAGACCTCGACGAGGAGCAACCCGATCTTTTTATAAAAGAACTATGGGAGGGCAAACCCCAGGATGTAACCTTAATGTTAATGACCTCGGGTACTACCGGATTGCCCAAGATGGTCATGCTCGCCCACGAAAACCTCTTGGAAATGGGCCGCAAATGGCTTGAAACTGCCCCTATTGGTATTGGAGACAACTGGATTTCCATCACACCTACGGCCTGGATTGTTGATCAGATGTGGGGACTTGGCATTACTCTACCCGGGGGCATGATAATGAACTTCCCGGAGACCCCTGAGACTGCCACACAAGACTTCAGAGAGATAGGCCCCACAGTCCTGGTTAGTTCTTCGCGGTTCTGGGAAGATCTTGCTTCCACTATAAGAGTTAAAATAAGCGATGCAGGATTCATAAAAAGGTGGCTGTACGGCCTTTCGCAAAGAATCGGTACCGCAGCCGTGGATCTGGAATCTGAAGGAAAAGAGGTACCCACTCACCTTCGAGCCCTGAAGTGGCTTGCATACAGGATTGTTTCCTTGCCTTTGATGGACAGAGTTGGATGCCTGGGGTTTCGTGCTGCTTACACTGGGGGGCACCCAATCAGCCCGGATGTCATCAGATTTTTCCGAGCCAACGGTCTCAATCTCAAGCAATGCTATGGCCTGACCGAGGCAGGCGGGATCTTTCAAGTGCAGCCTGATAACGAAGTAAAACCTGAAACTGTGGGCAAGCCCCTCCCAAGGACAGAAGTTAGAATTACGGAAGATCAGGAAGTAATAGTAAAAAGTAAATCAGTCTTCAAGGGTTACTATGAGAATCCAGAGGCCACCGCAGAGGCGCTCAGGGAAGGATGGTTTTACACAGGAGATGCAGGCTATCTCGATGATGATGGCCACCTTCTCATCATTGGCCGCAAACAGGATATCATGCGCACAAGAGAGGGAGAGGCCTTCTCCCCTGACTTTATTGAGACAAGACTCAAGTTCAGCCCATATATAAAAGAAGCTGTTATATGGGGAGAAGGACAGCCCTATATCACTGCCTTTATCAATATTGATTTTGGAAATGTCGGGAACTGGGCAGAGGAGCGGAAGATCCCTTACACAACCTATACTGATCTCTCTCAACAGCCAGCAGTTGAGGAGTTGATAAGAGGCGAGATCAAGGAGGTGAACACACAACTGCCCGGCCCCATGCAAATTCATAAGTTTATTTTACTCTATAAGTTACTGGACGCTGACGACGAAGAACTTACACGGACCGGGAAGGTAAGGCGGGGCTTTGTGTTCCAACAGTATAAGGAACTAATAGACGCAATGTACTCTGACAGGAAGGAGTTGCCCGTTAAGGGACAGGTCCGATACAGAGACGGCACAGTGGGAACCATTGAGACCACTGTTAGGATACTGGATGTATAAGGCCATTAGAATCCTTGTGCTTTCACTCTCTTAATGGCAACAAAGGAGGGAGCTTCTTAGGATGGAATTCTTTTTTCAACTGTTAGTGAATGGACTTTCCATAGGCTTTCTGTATGCCCTTTCTGCCCTGGGCTTTGTGATGATCTTCAAGTCTAGCAGTGTCCTTAATTTTGCACATGGAGAACTGCTTGCTATCGGTGCTTTTATCTTTCTATCTTTGTCAGTATGGGCAAAGTTACCCATTATTCTTGCCTTTGCCTTGACACTTGTCGGAAGCTTTGCCTTAGGGTTCATTGTAGAACGGCTCTTTTTGAGACCCTTGATTGGTGAAGCCCTCATAGAAGTAATTATGCTTACAGTGGGGCTCTCAGCCATGTTTAAAGGGCTGCTTCTCTTCATTTTCGGCGGTGACACCCAGAGCTATCCCCGCTTTCTGCCTGAAGGACTCACAATACATTGGGGTAATATCGAAATTCCATCCGTTTATGTTGCCACTTTTATTATTGGTATCATTTTTCTGGCCCTATTCGGATTTTTCTTTAAATATTCCTCCCAGGGGATTTACATGAGGTCGGTGGCCGACAATCAGCCCGCTGCCCTCTCCTTGGGTGTACATGTACGTAGAGTGTTTGCACTGTCTTGGGCAATTGCCGCCCTTGTGTGTGCAATGAGCGGCATTGTTCTTGGGATTATTAACGGTGTCAATGTTCACGAACTCAGCTCCATCGGCTTGAAGGTGTTCCCCGTGGTGATCTTAGGTGGCTTAGACAGTATAGGGGGGGCAATCCTCGGAGGGATAATCATAGGTCTGCTTGAGACTTTTACTGGAGGATATATTTCCACATCCTTGAGAGAAGTCATCCCGTATATCGCGCTTGTATTCATTTTGATGGTCAAGCCGTACGGCCTGTTTGGTCTTGTGGAGATAGAAAGAGTTTAACAAAGAGAGGTTCTTACGCCATATGCGAAGACTACAGTTTCACCCCTGCGGAAATTACAAAGAATCTTATTTCCAAGAACTCAGCATTTTTGAAACTGATTTTGGCAGACTGTGGCTCATCATAGGGCTCATATTGCTCTTCGCGGTTATACCCTTCATATCAACTCCTTATCTCCTTTATGTGCTCAATCTGGTTGGAATATATGCCATTGCGGCCATAGGGCTTAACATACTCATTGGATATACCGGCCAGATCTCACTGGGCCATGGAGCATTTTTTGGCGTAGGGGCGTACACCGCTGCCATTTTGGCCACAAAGATAAACTTCCCCTTCTGGGCCGCGGTACCCTTGGCTGGCGCAATGACAGCGGCGGTGGGTATGATTTTCGGGGTGCCATCCGGGAGGCTGAAACACCTCTACCTTACCATAGCAACCTTGGCCGGCCAGTTCATCATGGAATACGTGTTTGTCCATTGGGAAGGGCTCACTGGGGGCGCTGATGGGATAGTTGTCACTGGCGCGACTTTATTTGGTATAGACCTTGGCAACGACAGGACATTTTATTTTGTCATATTTGCATGTTTTGTTCTTATGACATGGTTTGCGGTGAACCTGATGCGTACCCGTTACGGTAGAGCATTCATCGCCATCAGAGACAATGATAGAGCTGCTGAAGGTATGGGTATCCCTCTTTTCGGATACAAATTACTGTCTTTCGCCATTAGTTCCTTTTATGCAGGTTTTGCGGGGGGCCTATTTGCTTATTATACCATGAGTATAACACCCGAGCCCTTCAACCTATGGTTATCCATAGAATACATCGCGATGATTATTATCGGGGGTCTGGGAAACATTCCAGGGTCTGTATTCGGAACCATATTCATCGTGGGACTGAATGAGTCTTTGAGTGCTCTTACACAATACCTTATGAACGTAGGAGTCGCTTCAAATATTGCAATAACCATTGCGCCCCTTAGAGAGTTCGTATTTGGTATGGCCATAATCCTTTTCATCATCTTCGAACCAAAGGGGCTGGCCGAGGTTTGGCGAATTATTCGATCCAGTTTCAGACTCTGGCCTTTCTCTTATTAAGATGCTAAAATTATAAAGAACTCAGGGTACAAATCATGGGAGAGAATAATCTTACACTTTTGATCAATAACATAAGCGTCGTTTATTCAGACGTTATTCAAGTCCTTAAGGGAGTCTCCCTTAAGGTATGGAAAGGGCAGATAGTCTCTCTGCTGGGGAGTAACGGGGCCGGAAAGACCACGACCCTTAAAGCTATATCAGGCCTTCTGAAGCCGGAAAATGGGAAGGTAACAGAAGGGTCCATCGAGTACGAAGGACAGCCAATTCATAACTCCGCTCCAGAAGACATTACTCGAAAGGGCATAATCCAGGTCCTTGAAGGCAGGCAAGAGTTTAAATACCTTACCGTAGAGGAAAACCTTAGAGTGGGCACAGCAACAAGGTGGGGTAAGCCTTATAAAAAAGATCTTGAGATGGTTTATCACTATTTTCCTGCCTTGCTAGCGCGGAAAAACTCTCTTGCAGGATATTGCAGTGGAGGAGAGCTTCAGATGCTTGTTATCGGTAGGGCCTTGATGGCTCACCCTAGGCTCTTGCTCCTTGACGAGCCTTCACTGGGTCTTGCTCCTTTATTGGTTAAAGAGA
>JALVSJ010000221.1 GCA_027024445.1 Desulfobacterales bacterium | reverse complement strand
CAATGAGATTTTACACCAAACAACACAAATTTTATTGCGGAATCGACCTTCATACCAAAAAAATGTACGTTTGCATCCTTGATAGCGCCGGTCAAATCCAGCTCCACAAAAACATCTCTACCAACAGGGACTTATTCCTGCAAACTATAGACCCCTTTCGCCAAGATATCGTTGTAGCAGTAGAATGCATCTTTACCTGGTACTGGATCGCCGATCTGTGCGCTGAACACAATATCCCCTTCGTGTTGGGCCATGCCCTATACATGAAAGCTATTCACGGAGGTAAAGCTAAAAACGATAAAATAGATTCCCATAAAATCGCTGCTCTCTTGAGAGCAGGTATGATTCCCATGGCCTATGTTTATCCCTCGAAGATGAGGGCTACTCGGGATCTGCTTAGGCGCCGCAACCATCTCATGAGAAAAAGGGCAGAACTCTATGCCCATATTCAGAATACACGCAGTCAATACAATCTGGCTCGTCCCTTGGGCCGCATCGCCAGGCCACAAAACCGTAAAGGTATCCTGGAGCGCTTCGTCCAACCTCCTGTCCAGCAGAGCATTGCCGTTGATTTTCAAATGATTGAGACATATGATTCTGTCCTGGCAGACCTCGAACGATATATCATTAAATCAGCCAATCACCACGACCCTGTTTCTTATGCACTGCTTAAAACCATCCCGGGCGTCGGAAGAATACTCGCCCTGGTAATACTCTATGAAATAGAAAACATCAAACGGTTCCCCAGAGTGCAGGATTTCGTATCATACTGCCGCCTGGTAAGATGCGCCAGGGAGTCTAACGGCAAAAAGTACGGCCCAGGCGGTAAAAAAATCGGCAATGCTCACCTCAAATGGGCCTTTAGCGAAGCAGCAGTCCTTTTCCTCAAAGGCAATGAACCTGCCAAAAAATATCTGGACAGACTCAGCAATAAACATGGTAAAGCCAAGGCCCTTTCCATTTTAGCTCACAAGCTGGGGCGTGCTGTCTATTTCATGCTCAAAAGAAAGGAGGCTTTTAATCAAAATAAATTCCTGGGCATTTAAAGTTGGAGGGGATGGAGTCAGCTTGTCGTCTAACTGGGACCCAGAAGGCTAATAGCATGTATCTGCATCCAATCAGGGCCAAGATAACCCTTGTTTCACAAGAATACGAGGCCGATGATATGCATAATAAGGCCAGGTATCCAGACGCTTTGATTGGCGACCCATCCCGCTCCTTAAAATATCTATAACGTGCCACAGGGCCCGTTTGTCAGGTCTGCCCCTTAACCGATCCTGTAGCTAACTGAAATGGCTGACGCCATACCCCGTCTTTTGACTAGGACGGCACAAGGGAACAACATAGTTTCTAGGTCGCAGAGAAATATTTTTTCTTTGCACTCCCGCTACAGGGAACAGAGCCTCAATAGGTGTTTGGTGCAGGCCTTACTATTGGCCGTGCATCGGGTTCGAAACCACAGCCAGATGGCTGTCAACAGGCCTAAGGCCCGTTATTGTTAATGCGAAATTTTGCCCCTCTCTTTCGCAGGGGAATTTTTTTACCTCTTGACATCCGGAGGCCTTATAAGTGTTAGGCGATTTTTAATATATATCTTTCCTATGTCCAATTTTCAAAATGTATATCTCTTTCTTTTCCCAATTGACATCAAATAGAACCCTGTAATTTCCAATTCTCAACCTATAGTCAGCAATTGGATGATTTTTCAAG
>JALVSJ010000220.1 GCA_027024445.1 Desulfobacterales bacterium | reverse complement strand
AATACGCGGTAATGGCCTAGGCGAACGATACCCTGGTGATAGCGCCCCGCCCCTCTTTGTTTACCCCGGCCGATTGCAAGCATCTTGATCAAACCGCTCTCGATGGCAGCCTCGAAATCCGTGTGGGGTTTAACCCTGTTTACCACCACTATGTGGTCTGCCTCCCACGCGTTTCGATCTACGAAAACCCCAATACCATCAGGAGTTGACCCAACTTCAACCACCTCCAATGAAGAGATGATGGGTGCATTTACGTTGTCTTCTGTGATGCCATAGTGCTCCAGGATCCTTTTCTGGCCTTCGGCGGTGCTACCCCCGTGGCTGCCCATGGCAGGTATGATAAAAGGCTCTGCCCCCAGTTCCCGGATCACCCTGACCAGCTCAGCAATTATGGCCCTGAGATTCGCTATCCCCCTGCTCCCTGCAGTGATGGCTACTCTCTGGCCCGGTGAAATTATCTTCTTCGGATGAATCTTAAAAACCTGCTTGCGCACTTCATCCGCAACGTCTTTAATAGGGTGGGTTTCGAAATGTTGGCGGATTCGAACCATGAGAGGATAATCCATAACGTCTGTTCTCCTTGAAGATTGGTGAAAGGTAGGATCAGCAGATTTCTACTTGACCTACTAAGGCCCTTATCCTTAAAACGAACAATAATGCACTTTACTTTATTTGTAAAATCAAACTTGAAGGGTCCATGAAAAGCTCATCTAAGCCGTTCAAGTACCATTTATTTTCGGGAGAAATTGATGAAAACCAAGAAGCACCTGGTAATAAGATTGAACGATTCTGACAACGTTGTGGTGGCCTGCGAACCAATACCACGTGGCACCAGGATAGACCGGGAGCAGGTCATAACCACAGATGACATCCCTCCCGGTCACAAGATCGCCACTTCTCCCATAAAAGCGGACCAGCCCGTTAGAAAGTACGGCCACATCATCGGATTTGCCACTTCGGATATAGCGCCAGGCGAGCACGTGCATACCCATAACCTTGAGGTAAAGAGCTTTCACCGTGAATATGACATAGCCTCTGAGGCTATCTCTGAGAGCGATTCTCCTAAAGAAGAGGACACCTTCGAAGGAATTGTCCGCGCCGACGGCCGTGTTGCTACCCGCAACTATATCGGGATCATAAGTACGGTAAACTGCTCTGCATCGGTCGCTCGTTTCATAGCAAATGAATTTCAAGGAGACGCCCTGGCGCCCTTCCCAAACGTGGACGGCGTGGTCCCCGTTTGCCATTCCCTGGGATGTGCTATGGGTAGTGCTGATGAAGGATTCCACTTCCTTCAGGCCACTTTGCGGGGCTGGGCTGCTCATCCCAATTTTGCTGGTGTACTGATAGTGGGCCTTGGGTGTGAGGTAATGCAGGTACAAGGGGTGATCCCTGAAGAGGGGAAAAATGCCCCAGACCTCTACCAGAGCCTGGTCATTCAGGAAACAGGTGGCACCAGGCGCACCATTGAAGAGGGAGTGGCCAGGGTACGATCCATGCTGGCCGAGGCCAATCGCGTAAAACGCGAACCCGTATCTATCAAGCACCTGGTGGTCGGGCTTCAATGTGGTGGCTCTGATGCCTACTCGGGAATTACTGCAAACCCGGCACTGGGTGCTGCGGTGGATATCCTGGTCCGCAGGGGAGGCACGGCGATCCTTGGTGAGACCCCTGAGATATATGGTGCCGAGCATCTGCTGACAAGGAGGGCGGTGTCGCGGCGAGTGGGTGAATTACTCATAGAGCGCATCCGCTGGTGGGAGCAATACACTGCCAAGAACGCTGGCACCATGGATAACAATCCCTCACCCGGCAATAAGGCCGGAGGGCTTACTACCATCTTGGAAAAATCACTTGGGGCGATAGCCAAAGGGGGAACCACCTCTCTCAATGCCGTTTACAGGTATGCCGAGCCTGTAAGGGCGCGGGGGCTCGTATTTATGGACACCCCCGGCTATGACCCGGTTTCTCTGACCGGAATGGTAGCAGGGGGTGCCAACCTGACAGCCTTTACCACGGGCAGAGGGTCGGTCTATGGGTGCAGGCCCGTGCCCACCATTAAACTGGCCTCCAACTCTTCCATGTACCAATGGATGGAAGAAGACATGGACATCAATTGCGGCGAACTCCTCGAGGGCACGGAGGATTTAAATGACCTTGGCCGGAGGATATACCGGCACATGATTGCCGTTGCATCCGGACAACGGTCAAAGAGTGAGAGGCTGGGCATGGGGGACAATGAATTCGTGCCATGGCACATTGGAGCTGTAATGTAGAGTCAAAGGGGTGAGTATAACAAAATGGGACGTGCCGCCATTCAGGAAGAAATCGGCCCGATTGTTGACGCTGTACAAGCCCAGGGGCCTTTTGTTTTGGCCATTGACATTGGGACCAGCGCAATACGGGCATGCGTATTTGATTCACTGGGCCGTATTGTAAGTGGCACCCTTACCAGGACAAGTTATCCCTTACATGTGCATAGTCCAGGTGCAGCAGAAATTCATCCGGATCATCTGCTCAACTGCCTCTGGACCTGCATTGACCTGGTAATGGAAAAATCTCAACCCCTGGTCGGATCATTCATTGGCGTGGCCACTTCCACACTCGTGGGCAATATCCTCGGAATAGATGCCTCTGGTCAGGCGGTGACCCCTGTCTATACCTATGCAGACACCCGACCAGAGACCGAAGTTGGCAGACTCAGGCGCGAATTGGACAACTCAGCAGTCCATAATCGTACCGGATGTCCCTTGGCCGCCGGATACCTTCCTGCCCGCATGCGCTGGCTTGCGAGCCATCGACCGGAAGAATTCGCTCGTTCGAATCGATGGGTTTCCATAGGAGAATACATGCACTTGAAGCTGTTCGGCGAATGTGAAGTGAGCTATTCAGTGGCATCATGGACGGGCCTGCTAAATCTGAGAGAGCTATCCTGGGATGCTGAACTCCTGGGCTACCTTCCTTTGAGTGAAGAGCACCTTTCGCCTTTGGTTGATATTAACTCTCCAAGGAGCGGGCTCCTGCCCCATTTTGCCAGACGCTGGCCTGCCCTTGCCGAGCTACCCTGGTTCCCGGCCCTGGGCGATGGAGCTGCAGCCAACATTGGCAGTGGTTGTCTGGGGCCCCAACGCATTTGCCTCACAATGGGCTCCAGCACAGCGCTCCGCAGTACTGTCCCTGCGCCATGTGAAGCTCTGCCCTCGGGGTTATGGTGTTACGTGATAGATGCCCATCGATTCCTCGTGGGGGGCGCGCTTTCGGAGGGGGGTAACCTTTTCAGGTGGGCCGAAGATAACCTGACGCTGGGCAAGCCACAAGCCTCGGAATCTGCCCTGGCGTCCATGGAGCCCGATGCCCACGGGCTGACCATATTGCCTTTTATGGCGGGTGAGCGTAGCACAGGCTGGCACGGCCGTGCCAGGGGTACAGTTCACGGAATAACCCTCAGCACCTCCGCTCAAGATATCCTGCGTGCCATCATGGAAGCAATTGCCTTTAGGATAGCCTTCATATTTGATGAACTGGCTGGGTTTGTACCCTCGAATCCCCAAATCATTGCTACCGGTGGCGCCCTGCGACACTGCCATGCCTGGCTTCAGATCATCGCCGATGTCCTGGGCCTCCCCGTTGTGCTTTCAAGGGTACCAGAGGCATCTTCACGCGGAGCCGCATTACTGGCATTAGAAGCCCTGGGGGCTATCTCTGACGTCAAAGAAGTACCCGATTTCCTGGGGCCCACCTATGAGCCCGATCACAAGTGCCATAGAATTTACCTTAGGGCCATGGCCCGACAGCAGGAATTGTATGAAGCGCTTGTTGAACGCGGGCCTCTGCAGGATGAATCGCAGGCATAATGCGGAGCGCTAAGAAGAATATGGAGAAGGAAGCTTTTCCCGGGCCTTATGTGGTGAGTTTTCGATAGATCTCTGGCATCTTGAAGGGCAGTGTGGAGATATCATCAACGAATATATAATTTCCCTGCCCGTACATATATGATAGATAGCTGTGCTCTGCCTTGTCTATGGTTATGCAGAACGGCTTGACTCTCAGTGCCTTTGCCTCTTCGAGGGAATGGCGAGTGTCCTCTATGGCATAATCTCCCTTGTAATAGTCATAGTCATCGGGTTTTCCATCGCTTAGGGTTATTAGCAGTTTTGTCCGGGAATATTCCTGACTCAGCAGTTTGGCTACGTGCCTTATGGGAGGTCCCATTCTGGTCCACTCCCTGGCCTTGAGACCACCAATGCGCGCTCGCACTTGGTCGTTATACCTCTCATCCATGCCCTTGATACGGTAAAGCTCACAGCGCTTTCTGGTTTGGCCGGAAAAACCGTAGATGCCGAACCTATCGCCAAGGATGGATAGGGCCTCTGAGAGTATGATCAGGGCTGTCCTTTCAACCTCATTAATCCATCCCTTGGTTGATCCGCTCAAATCTATGAGAAAGATGCTTGACACACTTCTGCGGTCCCGGGCCTGTCTTGAAAAGACAAACTCCGATCCTGACCTCCCGGCCCTTATGTCCGCAAACGATGCAACCAGTGCATCAAGATCAATATCCTCGCCCTCTTTCTGTCTCTTGAGCACCCTGTGCGCCTGCCTCAGCCTCTCAAACTGCCTCCTTATCTTGCCTATCATCGACCCGTGCATGGAAAAGGCCTTTGCAACGAATTGAGGATCTTCTTCAGGGGGGACCACCTCCCTCATGAGCACCCATCTCTTCCTGTAACCCTGTCTCCTGTAATCCCATTCATCCAGCACATGAACATCAGGGTCATTCTCTGACAGGAAGTATCCTGTACCCTCTGGCATTCTACAAAGGGGCCGAAAATGGTGGCCGGACATCTCATCCGCAATTGCCAGATAGGAAGTGGGGATCATGCCCACGTCCTCATAGATCTTCTCTATTAATTTTTTCATTGCCTCTGGAACAGGAATGGCCCTACCATCGGCCAGAACAAACTCTGGAAGTTCCTGGCTAGCGCCCCGATCCCCTTCAATGGGCCTGAGGTCCTTGTCTGCGAACTGGATCTCCTTAGTGTCGCACTCGCCCATCTCTGACAGCAGACTTACCAATTCCTGCTGGAACTGAAGCTTTATGGACTGCCGCCTGCGCTGCATGCCCCTGGCTGCCTCTTCAGGTCTCAGTTCCACTGCAAAGGGAAGAGGCTCCAGGCCCTCATAGGGCCCCTGCAATCCCTCAATCCTCGCGTACATACGCCCTGTCAACTGGAGCATTTCTTTTGCTGTGAATTTCTCCGGCAGATCCTTGAGCATCTCACTTGGCATATCAGAAAGCCAGGCTGATACCATGGATTCCATTGCCACAGTCCTTTGGGTGCAGGCCCCATGATTCTTTCTTTCCCGCGCCACCAGGTGCTTAATTCTTATCAGATCAGAGTATAACCCCGGTAGGTCCTCCCTGAGTTCACTCTCCGTACTCAGGAGATCAAGCAGAGAGTATATATCCTTTGCCAAAACAGGATCATCAA
>JALVSJ010000219.1 GCA_027024445.1 Desulfobacterales bacterium | reverse complement strand
TACAGGGAGGCGGTCCTCACCGCCTGCCTGCCATGTGGCAGTCAGGCAGACGGGATGCCTGACGGGGTTGTGATAGACTGAATTATTCGTAGCTTAAGCATCCCTGCTCGGACCGCCCTGGGGGCTATGGTGGAGGCTCATCCGGTAGATGCAGTCTTCCAAGGATCTCCCGACTGGCGCTCATATGCCTCACTGCGCAAGATTCGCGGTGATTATTACAAGTACTTTGGCATGTGTCCTGGTTGGCCGTCAATCTTTAAGGATTCAAGCACCATCAGCGTAGAGGTGCCGTGTGCAATTATCCTGCCTTCCTCATTCCTTACTGTGGCCTCAGATAAGCACAGGTTCTTCCCTGTCTTTATACTTTTTCCTTTGGCAATTAAGATCCCTTTTGAAATAGGTGCCAGATAATTCAGCTTTAATTCCACAGTGGTAAGGCCGACATCTGCTTCCACCTGTGTCCACGAAGCCCAGAAACAAGCAGCGTCTATCAAAGAAGCACACACTCCGCCATGAACCATGCCGTAAGGCTGCATGTGTTTTTGTTGTACAGGGGCTTCTAGGTGAGATGTACCCCAACCCAGGTCCTTGAGTTGCAGTGATAGGAGCTGGAAGTAGGGGCACCTATTTACGCGTGCATAAACTTCTTTCAGATATTCGGGGTTAAGCGTTCTTTCTCCTTGCATCTTGGCACTCCTGGCAATTTGGTTTTCTTCAAGAATAATCTTTTTCAAACAAGATGCCTTGCTGTTTTCCTTTTGTCGAAGGCTCCCATGTTCTTCCTTTCTCTAGGATGTGAATTACCCTCCATCCTCTGGATGCCAAATCACGGGAAACAAGAAAGCGATGGCATTTCCAGGGCAGAAGCTCAGCACACATCATGGTGGAAACATTCTTTTCCCCCAGGTTTTCTAATTTTTCAAGTCCCTTCTGATACTCTACTGTGCGGCGATAAGCATCATATCCACCCTTTCTGTAACCACCCAGGAGATCCCCCAGCCATTCGTAACGCAAGCCATACTGTGGCGCGCTCGCTTCCAGATTTTTTCTATTAAAGTGTGGATAACGAGAACTCTTGGGAAAACGCCTGATGTCGATTATGAGACTGACTCCAAAGCTAATAAGTATGGAA
This sequence comes from Desulfobacterales bacterium, assembly GCA_027024445.1. GTDB lineage: Bacteria > Desulfobacterota > DSM-4660 > Desulfatiglandales > Desulfatiglandaceae > B111-G9. Next base: position 584 of record JALVSJ010000219.1, on the reverse strand, counting down.
AAGAGCTCCTCCGGGGATCTCGTGCTGGTACCAATAGTAAATATCGTTTTGTCTGACTGCTGCATCTTGGAGTTATCAGGAACAGACACCTGAGAGTTTGTGCACTGTCATTCCAAGCTTGCCGGCCGTCGGCAGGGCAAGCGAGGAATCCTGAATTTTGCGTCCCATTAAACTGCTCTTTAACTCGCGCTCAAATTTTTGTATAACTTCATTGAACACAGGAGGCAACAATGTTTACGCTGGAAGAGGTTATTGATCTTGCCATTAAGATAGAGGAAAACGGGGAAAAGGTGTACAGGGTTGCTGCGGAAAAAGTAATGTCTGGACCCATACGAGATCTATTGGAAAAACTTGCCCATGACGAGGCGGAACACGTAAAGTGGTTCAGAAAACTAAAACAAGAGGCGGACAGGACGGAGGAGAACCGCGAACTGTATGAGATGGGTCGGCGGATACTTAACGCTATAGTAGGGGATCAAAGCTTTTCATTGGGGGATATTGAGCTATCCGAAATAACGGATACTAAGGCTTTGCTGGAAACCGCACTTGAATTTGAGAGGGACACAATGCTTTTCTATGACATG
>JALVSJ010000218.1 GCA_027024445.1 Desulfobacterales bacterium | reverse complement strand
CTTTAAATTCCTCCCCTGCCGCGTAGGTACTCTGTAACAAGTTCTATGACCTCTCTAGCCGATTTCAAAAAAGGTTCAACCTGCTCATATGTGAGTTCGACCTGCTCTCTATAATCTCCCCTTTGACGAAGGTCAAATGCCTTGTTCAGAGCTCTGCCAATTTCCCTCGGGAATTCCCCCGTCTTAATAAAGCGTTTGCTAAAGTAGGGTATGACACCCGAATGTTTGGGGGAGGGGCTAACTACCACCTGATACCTTCTACAATCGCATTCTTGTATACAGGAGACTCGCTCATTGGGCCATTTTCAATCTCCTCAATTCCAAAATACAATGGCGTAATCAAGCAATCATATTCAACGTTGATTTCATAGACTAGGTCGTCTATTTCAGATTCTATCTCCGGGCTTGTTTCACCAAGGACTATCATTACGTCCAGGTCAGACTCTTTGTTTCCCGTACCCTTGGCCTTGGATCCGAACACCCTAAAATCTATGAGCCTGTATTTCTCTTCGAGCTTTGCCTTTAAAATGTATAAGGCTTTTCTCTCGGTTGGTGATATTGACATGGAGACCCCTCTTTCAGCAACCCTTACCCCTATTTTATCTGCTAAGAATCTTTATACCTCAATCTGTGGCAAATTGCGAGCCTGATAAGCCTTTTGATCGTGTTTTCAGTTTTGAAGTCGGAATAGGTCGTTAAGAGGAAAATTTTGAATGATGAAGCAAAAGGCTTGGAGAAGAAGCACGCTTGCAAGTAAGATAGAAATAGATACATTCTTATAGGTAAACTCGACAAAAAACACTGGGCAGCGGTTTTCACTAAGCGAGATCCGGCCATAAGAATAATTTCTGTCCGGCGTGCACGAAAAAAGGAGGTGGCACTTTATGAACAATTTTGCTCAAGACAATAGCGAGTTTGATCGCCGGTTTGATGACGGAGAAGACATCCATGACCTTATTGACATGTCAAAAGCTAAGGTTAGGCGACCGGGGAAAAAGGTCCGCATTAGTCTGGATATCGGCGAGGACCTTCTCCGAGAAATTGATCGTATTAGGGCCGTCATTGGTGTCGATAGAGCTGCGTTGATAAAAGTCTGGCTTCACGAAAGAGTGCAAAAAGAAAAGGAGATAGGAGATAGAAGCTAGCACGCTAGAAGGCTAGGAAGCTAGAAAGCTTGGCAGCGAGGTAGCTGGGTAAATGCTACATATTCTTAAGCATCTCAACCAGTTCGGACTTTGAAATCTGGTTCGGCTCCGGGTCTTTCCTGAGACCACTGGGAGTTTACTAGACACGGATCTCTCTCAGATCCATCATTGTAAAGAGGAAAAAATTGGGAGCAAAATCTGAGGCCGCCTCAGGATCATCAGAGAAATGAAGGGCAATAGCCTCCTTAAGGTTCTCCACGGCTTCATCTAGGATCCTGCCCTGCGTAAAAACGTCCGCATCCAGACACCTTACACAATAGAATTCGCCATCGTGATAAATTTCGGCTTTGATCATCTTTTTCATAGTATCTCTCCCATGGGGTGTATCTCAGCCCGGAACGACGCCTAAAGGCAAGAGTGTCGGGACGCAAGGCAGCGAGAGAGCCCGGAAGCTTGGCAGCTTGGCCGCTGGGCGGCGGGGCGGCCGGGTCCGGCGAAGTTGGGAAGTTGAGAAGCTGGGAAGGTGAGATGCTTGAAAGCTTGGATGCTGGGAAGCTAGAAGGCAGAACCTACC
>JALVSJ010000217.1 GCA_027024445.1 Desulfobacterales bacterium | reverse complement strand
TCAATGCCCCGCCACAACCCAGAGGCAATGGCTTTCCCCGGCCAAAGCTATAGAACCCGAAATCGCCGAACGTCCCCAGGGGTACACCCCCTATCTCACCACCCAGGGCCTGGGCTGCGTCTTCTATTAGATAGCACTTTTCTTCCCTTGCCAAAGGGGCTAATTCTTCCACGTCCGCGGGAATCCCAAAGAGGTGCTGACATACAATCGCAAGGGTGCGCGGGTTGATCTTTCGCTTAAGGTCATCAATATCAGCATTGAAGCTGTTGGGGTTAACATCGTATACTCTTATTCGTAGGCCAGCTTTGGCAACGCTAGCTGCCACTGAATAACACGTATAGCCAGGAATGAGGATCTGGTCTCTGTGTTTCCCCTCTTGATGCTGCAATTTTTTGAGCAAGAGATAAAGAAGTGCCCTGCCACTGTTTGCCAAAACACATTGGTCAACACCAAGGTAAGTGCAAAGACTCTTTTCGAAATCTCCATTGCGGGAGAAAAGGGACGATATTACGCGCCAGAGCGAGAGCCGGGTTTCAGCCGGAGGGTAACACGTAACTCGTTCGAGAAAATTTTTCACCGTAGGGTACCGGTGACCACAAGACTTATAGCGAGATGTATTTTCTGATCCTAGGGCCCATGAAGTTTGCAAGGCCCAGGGGCAACCTCATCCAAATGTTTTCGGCCCGCTCCCTCATCTTTCCGTTCTGAGACTTTTCCTGGGACCGATTAGAATCGCTATACCAAAATACCGGCTGAGGCTCAGCGCCCCACTGTCTCTTAAATCGAAACGTTCCGCTATCAGGGCTTGATCGGCCAAAATCAAATCTCTTGAAGCCATTATCAGCAGCGTATTCAAGAAAGGACCAGTATAGGAGCATATTGGGGCTGAGCCGGTTATAAGAGCGAAGGGATGAGGCCCAGGGGATGGATACTGTATCATTGTGCAGAAGGATAATACCGCCAGCCACCGGGATCTGGTCTTTATAAACAACACCGACTCTGGCCTTTTGGCCGTAACCGGAAGTTAGGTGCTCGAACCACACCTTAGAGTGAACAGGGGAGCCCAGATCCCGCATGTTTATGGTAAAGACCTTGTAGAAATCTTCGACAAGCTCGGAGCTCCCAACACTGGCATACAACCCATCCTTTATAGGACGTCTAATTTGGCTTCGGAGTTTGGACCTGAACTGTTTGAAAAGGGCTTCTGAATTCTCCGGCAGTTGGAGTAACATACGGACCTTGTTGCCAAAGGGTTCAAAGTAAGGGATATCCGAAAGGGCCTGGTTACACCTTATTTCAAGGGACGCTTTGTGGGTGCCTGCCTCCTCATGAGCGCTCTGGCACAGGGCTAACCTTATTTCATCGGTATCGGCCAGGGGGCCGCCATAGTCGCAAAAAGGAAGGGAGACCAGTTGGCCCCTGCTAAATGGGGGCTTGAGGTAGAAGAGCGGAAGGACCCCCACGGGTTTGCCTGAATCTGCTTCTTCGGCCAGGAGATAATGGGGTGTATGCTTGTATGCTTTGAGCACCGTATCCCTCCACTCCCATAGGTGGTAAGGGCCGGAGTGAGGGTGGCGCGTCACATACTCATTCCATAGCTGCTCGTCAGAGTCTGTTGCTTTTCTTATTTTTATGTTTTTGGGCATTTTGGTCTGTTGGGTCATAGGGTCTGTGGGGTCCGTTGAGTCATTGGGTCAAGGGTGGTTAGCCCAGTGAAATAC
>JALVSJ010000216.1 GCA_027024445.1 Desulfobacterales bacterium | reverse complement strand
GGTACTGGGAAAGCTAGATATTTTTTATGTCAAAAAGTTGACGAAAATAATTTCGAGATTATTTTATGCTCGGCTAGCTTGAGTAGGAATAAGTTTTCTTATTGTTGCAGTGGACATCTCCGTTAAGGCAAGGTTTGCGAAGATGATCGGAGAGAGTTGTGATCCCCTGATGTAGCAATATTTCCACATGTGTGCAGCACAGAGGCTATTGTGGGTTGTGTTATTTAATAAAGTCAAGAATACAGACTGGGAGGACATAGAAGGATGAGGAAGAAAATAAGCTTCAAGAACATAGACGAGAATAAACGTGAAGACCTGAAAAGAAAAATAGAGGAATTTGCGGCCAGTGAACTGGAGCCAATAGTGGAAAAGGTAGGAAAGGGCCGGACAAGGTTTGTGGCCCACGTGGAAGGCAACAAAAGCAAGGGGCTGTATTCTGTAGCCTTGAGGCTACATGTCCCGAAAAAGGTCCTTGTTTGCCGGGAGGAAGGCAAAGATATAGCGGTTGTTCTTCAAGCAGCTGGAGATGCCCTAAAAGAGCAATTGGAAAAATACGCCTCACGTGTCAGGAAAGAAGACGTATGGAAACGCAAGGCCAGGAGAGCAAAACTAAGGAAACTCAAAGTTGCAAGTGCGGAGAGAGGGAGGGAAGATCGTGAACTCTACTATGATTTGGTAAGACAGCATATGCCACAACTCGAAAGGGTGGTGCGTCATGAGCTGACATATATGAGAGCTAAAGGCGATCTCCCACCTGATTATCCGAGAATTGAAGATGTCGTAGATGAAACTCTTGCAAGGGCATTTAACTTTCTGAAAGAAAAGAGCCCTGACATGTCCATGGAAGCATGGCTGGCTCAGATTGCAATCGATGTGATTGCCGAAGAAGCGGCCAAGTTCAGGACAGAAGAGGGAATGGACGCTCTGGAGAAGAGCTTCAGCCCTCTGGAATTTATTCCCGAGGATGAAATATTTGAATTCTGGCAGCCCGATGAGATGTTGACAATTGAAGACCTTGCTGCAGCGAGTCCTTACAGGTCAGTTCCCGATGAGCCCCTAGAGGACAGGGAGCGCCGTCTGTATATGTATAGGCTTTTAACCTTGCTCCCCAATAAATGGAGACAGGCCATCAATCTGGTATTTCTTGAAGAAATGCCAAAAGAGCAAGTGGCAAAGACTTTGGGGGTCGATGAGGAGACAGTCAATAGGTGGATCGAGCATGCTGAATCATTCCTGAGAGAGAAAATGATGGAAGCAGGTTACGGTCCTCCGGAGACGGGTTCTTACTTCGATTATTTGATACTCCAGGAACAGTCTGAAGAATACAAGAAACAGGTTGAGAATGAACTGAAAGAGACCCTGGGAATTTCAGACTAGAGGGGATTATTACTTGCCACAATCTTCTGCCAACTCGGTGTTTCCGGTGGTACTGTCTATTTTCTGAATAAGACCTTTCGATTTGACAAGGGGCTTTGGTTTGTACTATATATCCATCAAATGATGGAATCAATTGGTGGAGTAACATGATGATCCCCGCCCTCGAGAAGGCCCGCAAAGACCCCGACTCAATGAAAGCCCGGATACTCAAGGCAGCGCGTACCGTTTTCGGGCAGTATGGCTTCCATGGTACCACCACAAGGATGATCGCTTCTGAAGTGGGAATTGATATATCCACTCTTCACTATCATTGGGGCGACAAGGGCGATTTATATGAGGCTGTGGTACT
>JALVSJ010000215.1 GCA_027024445.1 Desulfobacterales bacterium | reverse complement strand
GAGTCTGGCATCGATCTCGGTGTTGAGTTTTTCAAAAAGTCCCCGACTGATGGAACCCTTATGGTAGGCCTCCAGCAGGCGGGATTTCTGAAGGTTGAGGAGGTATCTCTGGACGCGCAGGTTCTCTTCAGTACTTAGGAGTTCCGTTTGGGGCTTATTATCCTGGATCTCTTTTTCAGCCTTCTCTTTTAATGCCCTGTATTCTTCGGTGATTTGTTGAAGTGTCTCTTTGGACGCAATATGGTGCTTTTGGAGCTGTTCTATTTCGTCAAGAGCGCTTTGGGTCAGCATGGCCTGGATTCGGGCCAGTTCGTAGGCTTCCAATTCCTCTTTTTTACCCAGGATACCCAGGCATTTGGCCAGGGGTGCCATTGTAAGTCCCTGTATGAAGATAGAGATAAGAACAACCCCGAAGACCATTGTTACCACCACCTCTTTGTAGGGAAGGGTTTCGGGCAGGGAGAGGGCAAGCACCATGGAGAGGGCCCCCCTGAGACCACCCCATGACATCACAACTGCCCAGGAAAAAGGGAAACGCATTGTGGTCGGATGCAAAAGCCCCCATACACCTGTGACGACGACGAAGCGAGCCAGCAGCATCGCCCCGTAGGCCAGCAGAATCATGGGCCAGAAAGAGAATAGCATGTCGATCTTGACTGCAAATCCCATAAGCAGGAAGATCAGGGAGTTGAGGGCAAAGGCCATAAACTCCCAGAATCCTTCAACGCTCAAGCGTACCGATGGATAGATGGATGAGGCCAGGACCCGGTTCTGGAGTGTCAGCCCCGTGACCACGGCGGAGATGACTCCAGAGACTCCTGCTTGATCCGCCAGGAGAAAGGAGCCGTAGGCAGCAATGGCAGTCATGGCAATGACAACCATGGGATCGTCCAGATTTTCGAGCATCCAGGATATTATAAGGCCGACCAGAAGTCCCAGCAGCGCTCCCAACCCTGCGACTTTGAGAAACTCCAAGCCGATATCTCCAGCTGAGCTCACCTCATGGCCGACAAAACTTAGAACAATGCCGAAGATTACGATTCCCGTGCCGTCATTGAGAAGGCTTTCACTTTCGATGAGAAGGCGCAGCCGTTTAGGTGCACCCAGTTCCTTGAAGATTGAAACCACCGCCACAGGATCTGTGGCAGAGACGGCCGCCCCAAAGAGTAGCGCGATAGGCCAGGTGAGGGAAGGAATTTGGGGAAAGACCTGCCCGACGTAGACAAGCATGGCAGCACTGACGAAAGTGGAGATTACGACACCTGGTATAACCAGGGCCGTGATACTCCAGATATCACGGACCATGGCCCGACTGTCAAGATGGATTGCCGCCTCAAAAACCAGGCCAGGGAGGAAAAATGCGTAAAGGACCTCCCGGGTCAGCTGAGGCGGATGTAAAAGCCCCATGTTGCCCAGGAGTAAACCTAATGCAACCAGGGCCACGGTGTAGGGAAGGTGGATCTTTCGAACCGCTATGGCAGCCAGTGATGCAATTAGAAAAAGAGTGAGTATGGCTATTTCATAGGGCATCGTGTCCTCGTATTTGAAGGAGGAACATAATACTGGGGTGTACTCACGTTTTGAAAAAAAAACTTGAACCTTAACCGGGCCTAAAGACAAGCGTCTGAACAGTTTCGTGCCCACCCCCTGTCCTTAAGCCGTAATAAGAAGCAAGTTAAAGAACAGTGATCAGCCTAATCATCAAAGGCCATATCTGTCTTCCATACCC
>JALVSJ010000214.1 GCA_027024445.1 Desulfobacterales bacterium | reverse complement strand
CTTTACATTTGTCTGAGCCACTGAGCTGGCTGCAGTTGCAGCCAAATACAATGAACTTAAGGAACTGGGAGTGGAGGTACTCTCGGTGAGTGTGGACAGCCACTTTGTTCACAAGATGTGGGAAGACTACGAGTTAAGCAAAATGGTGGAAGGCGGTATCCCTTTTCCAATGTTATCTGATGGGCCTGGCAATATAGGCAGAGTCTACGGAGTGTATGACGAGGACGCGGGGGTGGAGTTCCGTGGTCGGTTCATCATTGACCCGGATGGGGTGATCCAGGCAATGGAAATCCTTACTCCTCCTGTTGGGAGAAACGTAAATGAGTTAATCAGGCAGATTAAAGCTTTCCAGCACGTACGTGAGACAAAAGGCGATGAGGCTACTCCTTCTGGATGGACACCAGGAAAAACTGTCCTCAAGCCAGGACCAGACCTGGTAGGCAACGTGTGGAAGGTATGGAAGGTTGAGGAGGCTTTCTAGAAGAATCGCCTTCTGAGCACGCCCAGGGTCTTTGTTCTGGGCTGCTCTTGGAAAAGACCTGAGGCCAGGGCCAGTTTGTAGACTTGAAATGGCGCCTGGCCTCCTTTTTTCGGATCTTCGAATATGTCGTGGATTAATAAGTAGCCGCCTGGGACTAGATGAGGTGCCCAGGCATTGTAATCCGTGAAGGCATCTTCATAGGAATGGCCGCCGTCAATAAACACAAGTCCAAGGGGTGTGGCCCACTGCCTGGCGGCCAGGGCCGATTTACACACAATCGGTACCACGGTGTCCTGTAATTCGGCCTTTTCAATACTCCGCAAGAGAAAGGGCAGGGTGTTAATCCTACCTGTTCCCTCGTCAAACAATTCTGGGTCAAAGTATTCCTGACCTGGCTGCTGCTCTTCAGAGCCCCTGTGATGATCTATGGAGAAAAGTACGGCGCCGTTTTCTTTGCATGCAGTTCCGATATATATGGTTGACTTTCCACAATAGCTGCCTATCTCAAGGCAGGGCCCAATCTTGCTCGCCACGAGCGCCACATCGTACAGCCTCTGCCCCTCCTCGGGATCCAGAAATCCTTTTACCGATTCAACTAATTGCGCATCAAAGGGCATTGTATTCCAGCCTCCCCTGTTTGTGGAAAAAATGTCAAACCATAGCTGTCCGAAATCGGTATTTGTGACAGTAGCCACCGGGTGTTTCCGGGAGCGGCGTGTGACACAGGCCGCGGGCTTTAGGCTTTGGGCTTCAGGTAAAAACATATCTGTGCTTCTCCTCGTGCCAAGCGCCTAACGCCTACCAAATACTTAACCATCCCCTCTTAACACATTGCCACAAAAACAAGACTATCACATCTGTGAAATTAGGTCTATCCATGACACCACGTTATCATTTTCCTCGATCCCGAGGGAGAGGGAGGGGATCTAAGGGGAGGGGGCAAGACACTTGACGAACTAAAGAATAAATCTAGTGTGAATGGGCTTCCTGGCGGCTCAGCGATTCAATAACATCCAAAAGTGCCAGCATTTCTATTCCTTCTAGTAACCAGTTCTTGGTTGGGCGTTGTTTGCTGTGACGGTGTGGCGGCGGGTTATGATCTGTGTGATTGGTAGATGAAAGGTTCCCTTTGCGTGGTAAACGGATCACTCTTTCCCTCTTCATATCAGCCTCCTGCTGCAATAGGTTAGGCAAACCGTTTTTCAAACACCACTAATCAGATCCTAAGTTTTTATCGGCCAGAAACCGGATTCA
>JALVSJ010000213.1 GCA_027024445.1 Desulfobacterales bacterium | reverse complement strand
TCTTATCCATTTTTGGGTTCCTCAAGGAGTTCGTGTTATCCAAACATCCAAAAAAAATATTGTTTTGAACCTTTAGGGAGCAGAATCGAGCCTCTTTAGGCCGGAGATTACCACTTAGAAAAATCTTTTTCCACAATGAAATTACCCCGCTATGGCCTTGACCGGGACAGGATGCACCCTTATTATTAATACTCTGTTCTCGCAGTGACATTTGTGGCAGTTGCTCAGACGTGGTGATAAGTTTATTCTAATACGCGGGCAATCAGCACAAGAGCAGAACCATATTTCATGACTGCTCACTTACATGCTTGGTGCGATAACCTTAATCAGGAGGAAGCTGGATGAAAGTATTTGAAGGTTTGAACGCCTTTCTTTGGATGAACCCCACCACTAACAACTGCAATACGTATTTGATCAGAGGCAACAAAAATGTTCTTATAGATCCTGGGCACCACCACCTTTTCGGCCATGTGCTTGATAATCTGGCTTTGCTCTCTATGGAGCTGGAAGATATTGATCTGGTCATAATTACTCATGGTCACCCTGATCATTTGGAGGCAGTAAGACGGTTTTTCGGATCTAGCGCATCCATCGCCTTAAGTGAGACAGAATTTCAATTCATACGGCAAGTGGCCCCGCATTACGGAGAGGCATTGGGGATGCCGAGTTTTGAACCTCATATTCTTCTTCGCGAAGGAGATCTGGAAATAGACAGCGTCAAGCTTCAGGTTATCCTTGCTCCAGGGCATTCTCCAGGCTCCATTTGCCTTTATTGGGCTGAGAGAAGGTCCCTCTTTACAGGGGATGTAATTTTCAATGGAGGGATAGGTAGAACTGATCTACCAGGGGGAAACGGTGAGCAACTTAAAAACAGTATAAGAAAGCTGGCGCAATTGGATCTTGAATATATACTCCCTGGACATGGAGAGATACTCGTTGGGGAAGATCAGATAAAGGCAAATTTTAGGGAAATAGAGGAGTTTTGGTTTGGGTATATATAAATTCCGCGCTAGGCATGAGGGACCAGGTATAAGATGACGGGTACAGTGTGGTATGCAAGATGCAAGGAGCAAGGCAAGGAAAATGGTTAAACGGAAATACAATTACTAACGTAGAATTCTGGATTATGAAACCAGCTCAGAGTTTTCTTACTCTGAGTTTAACCGCTTGGGGGAGGTCTTCTCTGCCAACAATCTGGCCCTGGTTGTGTTGAACCACCTTTTTTATCTTGTCGAGTTTGTCCATCTCAATAATGAATTCTATGTGTTCTCCTGATGGCAATATCCTCAGACATAAACCTACGTCCAAATATGCCTTTCAGCAATCACCTCGGTAATCTATGACTTGTTTTTCGTCCATTGCTTATTCCTGTTTTGCGCTCTGAATCAGGAAATTCATTAGGGCCTTGCATAGAGGAGAAGACGCCCTTCTACGGTCACTTATCAGATAAAATTTTCTCTTAATGGGCAAGTCCTTTATCCTAATAGATTTCAAGGCCCCAGCCTTTACTTCTGTAGCTATGGCTTTGTTAGAGATTACAGAGACCCCAAGACCAGATTTAATTCCTTCTTTTACCGCAGTGGAAGATCCCAAGGAGGCTACGATCTTATTAAACCCATCAAGGCTAATACCCGAAGAGGACCTGAGATGGTCCTCGAACATCTTGAGTGTCCCTGAACCCCGTTCTCTAGCGATAAAAGGTTCTTGACTGAGTTCCCTGATGCTCACCAATCTCCGTTTAGCCCAGGTATGATCGGAAGGTATAGCAACAACAAGTTCATCTTCCCACAGTTCTCTTTGATAGAGGCTCGGTTTTGAACTGCGAGAGCCGATGACGCCAAATTCCAAATGTCCATCGACGACCCTGGATTCCACCTCTTCAGTATCTCCAATAAATAGGGTGACAGAGATCTCAGGATAGAGCTGATGGAACCTGCCTATAAGTCCAGGCAAGATATATTCGCCTGGAATTGTGCTTCCCCCAATTCGGATCTCACCCCGCTTCAGCCCGAGGAAGTCCTCCATTTCCAGGCATATCTTCCTCTTCATATCCAGCAGCGAGATAGCATGATTGTACAGGCGTTCGCCAGCCGCCGTGGGCACCACGGTGCGGCCTAATCGATTGAGCAATCTGGTCCCCACCATGGCTTCAAGGGTGGCAATTCTTTCACTCACCGAGGCTTGAGCAAGGTAGACTTCTTTTGCAGCCTTAGAGAAACTCCTGAGTTCTACCACTTTGCAGAAGATCTCAAGTTGTCGAAGATCAAAATCAATAGATGGCTTCTTAATTCTTTTTCTTGGTGTCATAGCGAGTAAGTTGTAAGTGATTAAGGCGATCTAAAGCTATGAGTGAGCTAGATCCTCCCCCCACTATTTCATCGTTCCTCTATCCCTCTCTCTTCTTCCTGGCCGCCATTCCCACAAGCGGATAGATAACCATCCCGGCTAACCAAGCAATATCTTCGGCCGAGAGAATGTCCTGAATACATCTGTCAAAAAGGATATTTGCTTCCGGTGGGAACTCCTCATCACCTTTCCATATTATCAATGCTACAGGAGCCTTAGGAAATGCTGAAACTACTACCGAGATATCACCATGGTCAAATGGCCGTGCGTCATAGAGGGTCGTTGCCAACTCTCTCATCAATTCAGGATTATCTCCAAATGCCCTCAGTAACGGGTGCTTTGCCCTTTGAACAAATGCATCCAAATAGAACCTACCGTCAGGGATTTCTTGGTACGCCACCCACTCCCCTTCCACCTTTGCTCCCTGGCATCCCTGAAGATAATGAAGCACGAGCACTTGCTGCTGAATAGGGATCTCTTCATCGCTACCTACTACCGAAAACTTAATGGAAGGCCACGCAATATCCAATTCCTTGTTAAGAAACCTTATCCGTAAACTTACGTTGCCTTGCTTATCCACTATAATAGAGCCGCCGCTCTGGTCTGCAATTCTCTTGGGATTTGCTTGCTCGAGTTCAGTCTTTGCAATTTCGAAAGCCTTCTTATAATCGTCAATCCTTGGCATAGCCTTTGCCTCCCTAAACCCGCATATGATCGTTCCCGGCTCGCTTACTGCATTTCGTTTCCACCAATACCTTAGGATTTAAAAAATAATATGATACTTTGCATCTGTCCAAGAAAAAATGGAATTGTGCTATAATTAGAAAAAAGCTAATCATAGGCTAAGTAGGATTTCAAACAATACCGCTTGGCTGCTCACCCAAAGAGGCCGTCCTCAATGGCTAGGAAAAGAAAGAAGAAAACAAAGGCTGGTAAGCCTGCTAAACCCAAGGTCACGGCATTTAACCCCATCCTTCAAGATTCCAGCCCTTTGAAAAAATGGATAAAAGCGAAAGAGCCTGAAAAAGAAACGTATACACGCAGCAAGCCCAACATGGAAGCAACCCAACCTACCGATGCTGAAATCTTTCTTAAAGCCGTGGGAGATGTAAAACCACTTCGGGGACCCCAAAAAATAGTTACCAGGTATCCGGATCCATCGGTGAGGCCTGCACATCCTGCTCCAAATGAAGAGCTAGAGGCCATGACCCATTTGTGGGAGCTTGTTCACGGATCAGGCGACATGGACATAACCTTCAGTGATGAATACATCGAAGGTTCTGTGAGGGGCTTTGATAGGAAGCTGATGCGGAGACTCAGGAAAGGTGAATTCCCAGTCCAAGATTATTTGGATTTGCATGGCCTCACAAAGAGGGATGCCGAGCTGCGCGTGCGGGATTTTCTGTTGCAAAGCTACGGCATGGGTCTCAGGTGTGTATTGGTGATACACGGCAGGGGCCTCAATTCTGAAGATCACATACCCATCTTAAAAGAAAGAATTCCCATTTGGCTTAGCCGAGGTCCTGTGCGGAAATTAGTGTTAGCCTTCTCAACGGCCAGGCCATATGATGGGGGCACGGGGGCCATATATGTGTTATTAAGGAAGAAGAAGGGGAAACCATACTTGCAAGTTTGAGAGCTTTTGTTTTATAAACATCAATAGGTATCTTTTTACGGATATTGCACCAGGCAAAGAGGTCATAATGAGACTAGCTATAATCGGTCTTCCTCAATCGGGGAGATCCACCATATTTCGTGCCCTTACAGGGGCTAGAGGGGAACAGCAAACAGGCGAATTTAGCAGGACCGAGCCTCACATAAGCACAATCGTGGTTTACGACGAACGGGTGGATTTTCTAGCCAGCCTCATAAAACCCAAAAAAACTACCTATGCTAGGATTGAATACCTTCTGCCCGCTGATATAAGCACCGGAGGGGCCAGATCCGAGTTGGGTCAATGGGCTGAAGTAAGAACTTGTGACGCACTTGTGCATGTGGTGCGTAACTTCGCAGGTCCAGGCGGAGGCAAGCCCACACCTGAGCAGGATTACTGGAAAATGGAAGAAGACATGATCCTTAGCGATCTTTCCGTTGTGGAGAAGAGGATAGAGAGACTTGAGCTTGATATGAAAAGAGGCAAAAAGGAGGGTGAAGAGGAATTATTGCTCCTTCAATCGTGCAAGGAACTGCTTGAGCATGAAATTCCTCTCCGATCAAACAGGGAATTGGCTACACACCCTACTTTGAGAGGCTTTACATTCCTATCAGCCAAACCTCAGCTTGTCATGATTAATAATGATGACGAAGATGAAACTATGCCCAGGTGGCAAAGAAAACCCGACAACGCAGAGATGATGATAATCCGAGGACGGCTCGAGATGGATATTGCCAACATGACTCCCGAGGAAGCAGAGGAGTTCATAGAAGCATACAACATCAAAGAGTCGGCACTGGATCGGACCATTAATGCATCTTATCGCCTTTTGAACCTGATATCATTCTTCACAACTGGGGAACAGGAGGTGAGGGCATGGTCTGTACCAGCAAATACGCCCGCCATTGAGGCTGCTGGCACAGTGCACACTGATATGAAAAAGGGCTTTATTCGTGCTGAAGTAGTCTCATTTGAAGACCTGAAAAAGCATGGCTCTTTTCAGGCAGTCAAAAAGGCTGGCGTCATGCGGCTAGAAGGCAAAGAGTATGCGGTAAAGGATGGTGATATAATACATTTCAGGTTCAATGTGTAAGAACAGGTGTAGGGACCAGGGCTTAAGGCGAAAGGCGGAAAAGGAAGAGAATACTGGAATGATGGAATATTGGAAGGATGGAATTGTGGAATGATGGGGATGGATTTAGGGACTGGGAGATTGCGGATTGGGGAATCGAAAAAGATAAATTACGAATATCGAATAACGAGTAATGAATAACGATGAACGGTGCACGGCCAACGGTAAACCGTGAACAATGAGTCGGAGACAAAGCATGGATAAGATCAAAGTAGGGATCATAGGGGCAGGCGGATATGGAGGTTGCGGTGCCATCGAATTGTTATATAAGCATCCCCATGTTGAGATCTGTGCACTAATCGACAAGCAAAATGTTGGGCAAAAGATCAGCGATATTTATCTTCACCTTGAAGGCTTTTGCGATTTGGTTATCCAATCACCAGACTCAAGTGAGTTGCCTGAGAGCTTAGATGTGGTGTTCTTCGCCACGCCAGATGGCGTGGGTCAACAATTCGCTTCCCAGTGGCTCAACCGCGGGGCCAAAGTGATTGATTACAGCGGCGATTTTCGCTTCAATGACCTTGAAACGTATTTGGACTATGCTTCCAGAATTGGCAGGCCAAGGGAGCACAGGTCTCCAGACCTGTTATCCCAAACCGTTTATGGGCTGCCTGAGCTTCATCGGGAGGAGATCAAAAGGTCAAGCCTGGTAGGCAACCCAGGGTGTTTTGCAGTGAGTTGCATCTTGGGGCTTGGTCCTGCGGTTAAAGACAAACTCATTGATCCACAAACAATTATATGCGACTCAAAGACAGGTGTATCCGGCGCCGGAAAGAATCCCAATCCCACATTTCATTATCCTGCTCGGTATGACACCATGAATGCTTATAAAATATCAGGCCACCAACACGTCTTCGAGATAGAGCATGAATTAAGTCTTCTGGCCAGCAACCAGATTCGCATCACCTTTACCCCCCATGTTGTCCCCCTTTGCAGGGGGATACTTTCTACCATCTACGCTCGATTGAATCATGGCGTTAATCTGCAGAAAATAAAAGACAGTTATAAGGCCTTTTATGCACAGGACAAATTTGTCCGGGTCTTTGGTCCAGACAAGCCTCAGGTTAGTACGGCAGTGAGAGGAAGCAATTTTTGCAACATATCGTTGAATATAGATGAGCGGACAGGGAGGCTTATTGTTATCAGCCTCATCGACAACCTCGTCAAAGGCCAGGCAGGAAGCGCCGTCCAGAATATGAATATTATGTTTGGATTGGATGAAAGGGAAGGATTAATGCATCCCGGAATGTATCCGTAGGCGGTCTAACGTTATCCGTTATTCGTAATTTGTCTTTACCGATCCCTTAATCCTTAAATCTCTAAATTCGCAATCTCCCAGTCCCTAAATCCCTTCCCATCATTCCATCATTCCACTATCCCCTCTCCTTCTTCGTCTCGCGTCTACCTTATACACACCTTCCTGACCTGCATCAGATCTGTAATGCCTTCGCAGACCTTTCGGATACCATCTTGCATTAGCGTTGTCATGCCATCCTTTGATGCTTGTGCTCGTAACTCCTCAATTCTTCCTCGACCTTGGATCAGTTTTTTTATCTCATTAGTACAAACGAGCAGTTCGTGGATGGCCGTTCTTCCCCTGTAGCCCAGATTCCCGCAGTGGGAGCAACCTTTTGCTTTATACAGGAAAAAATCGCTATCATATTTGATGCCCAAGCGATCAAAGTCGGCGCCGTAGGCTCTGGCCATTGTGTCGAATTCCTCGCGGCTGGGATGATATTTCTCTTTACATTTCTCACACAGGGTTCTCACCAGCCGCTGGGCTAAGATACCAAGCAGAGCATCGGAAAAGTTGAATGGGTCCATACCCATATCGAGTAATCTGGTAATTGTCTCAGGCGCACTGTTAGTATGTAATGTACTAAAGACCAAGTGGCCTGTAAGGGAAGCCTCTATTCCCATGGAAGCTGTCTCATGGTCCCTCATCTCGCCGACCATTATAACGTCTGGGTCAGCTCTCAGGAATGCCCGCATAGCCGTAGCAAAATCAAAACCAATCTTGGGAATTACCTGGACCTGCCTCAGACCATCCTGTGTGATTTCCACTGGATCCTCAGCGGTCCAGATCTTTTTCTCAGGCGTATTAATGTATCTCAATACGGCATGCAAAGTCGTGGTTTTGCCGCTTCCGGTAGGACCCACAACAAGAACCATTCCGTACGGCTTGGTGATCATCTCTATGAGCGCCTTGTAGTCCCTTTCACTCATTCCCATTTTTTCCAAAGGAATGGGATCACCGGTGGTCAGAAGTCGCAAAACCACGTCTTCATTTTGGCCCGCCGTTGGTATGGTGGCCACGCGCAGTTCAATGTCTAACGGGGCAAACCGCCTGAATTTGATCTTTCCGTCCTGGGGCAGTCTCCGCTCTGATATGTCTAGGTCTGCCATAATCTTGACCCTGGAAACAATCGCCCTCTTATATGTGTAGGGTATGGTCTGGTAAACCTGGCATGCACCATCTACTCTAAAACGCACCAGTGCATTTTGTTTCCCATGACGTGGTTCTATATGTATATCAGATGCACCCCTATGATAAGCGTCAACTATCATCTTATTGACAAGCTGGACGATGGCACTGTCTTCCTCGCTTACGCTCTCAGTTTCCTCATCATACTCGTCATCACCTGGTTCCAACTTCCCCAGTATATCCTCTATGCTCCCCGACTCAGCCAGTACAGCGGTGGCCTTAATGTCGAAGAATAAATCAATCATCTTAAAGATATCTTCTTTGAGGGCCACACAATATTCGAACCGTTTTCCGTGTAGTATCCTCTTGATGGCATCCCGTGCCGGTAGATAGCTGGGATCCTCCATCGCCACAACTATCTTTCCGTCAGACTGTCCTATGGGGACAAAAACGTTGGTTCTCAGATAACTGGGCCTCAAATTCTTTATTAGTTCGCCTGGAATGGGCATCCTTTCATCATAGGCAATAAAGCGGGTCTGATAAAAGGACGCCAGGGACTTCCCGATGTCGTCTTTAGTCACCTGGAACTCAGACATGAGAACTGCCTCAACAGACCTCCTAGTCTTCCGGGCACGTGTCATTGCCTCTGTAAGGTCCTTGTGGCTTATGATATTGTTTGCGATCAGGTAATCAAAGCGGGTGGGTTTGGCTTTCTGGGCGTGCCTGTGGTTGTTGAATATGGCTATACCCAGTACTTTAGCAATCTCCGTAGCCGATGTTTCATCTTCTTTTCCAAAAACATCGCCGTTTTTCTTGTTGATGAGCTGAATTACACCGAGAAGATACTTGTTATAAGTTATGGGAGCAGCAAGTACCTGGATGGTCTTGTAACCTGTCTTTTGGTCCCAAGACTTGTCAAACTTGAGATGAGGATTAATGGATTTGAGCTCTTCTTCATTATATGCGTCCTTTATATTTACAAGGGCCCCTGTAGCAGCGCAGTATCCAGCTATACTGCTCTTTTCAATGGGGACCCTGATCTCATTAATCTCGTCGCCTGTCTTGAACCGGGAGACTATCTCTTTTCGGATACCGTCTACAACATAAATGGTTATTCTATCAGCATCAAATAGGCTTAGTATTTCCTTTTGTAAATTGAGGAGAATATCATCAGTATCCCTTGCAGAGTGTATCTTGTTCGTTATGTAATTGAGCTTCTTTTGAAACTCTAGCTCCTCTTCAAGGGTTCTTCCCCTTCTCTCGGGTATTTCCTTTTTTCTCAACAGTGCGCACATCTCACAATAGCTGACGTCCCGTTATTTCAAGAGCCAAGGATTCGGATACTTCTCTTCACCTAACCCCTTATTTCCTGCCCTATGAACCCTACCTTACCCCATACACTGCAGAAAAAAGCACTGAGGCAAATGCCATCTGGCCCCATACCTAGCAAATCCTTGAGTTTTTGACAAGATTGACTACAATGGATAGCCACCTATTAGCATATCGGTGATTAGGAGGGGATTGTAAAGATTTTTTTGTCATCCGTGTCACTGAAATATTTACAAACAAAGCTTTGATTACATGATTCGGCCCGTGGACCTGTTAACCTTGGGAGGGAAACAAAGGGATTTACGCACATGTGGATAGACACTCATGCACACCTTGACATGCCTGAATTTAGCAAGGATCTGAATCTTGTAATCGAGCGAGCTGCGGAAGAAAGAGTGCAGAGCATAATTACGGTTGGAGTAGACCTGAAAAGCTCAAAACGAGCTGTGCAACTCGCAGAGATTTATCCCCTTGTGTATGCTGCTGTAGGAATCCACCCTCATGAGGCCACAGGCTTTGTCGAGGTGGCTCTCGAGGATCTCGCAAGAATTGCCCAAAACCAAAAAGTGGTGGCATGGGGAGAAATAGGCCTGGATTTTTTCAAGCTCTACAGCCCTGTTCAGGATCAAATGAGGGCCTTTGAAGCTCAACTCCAGATGGCCACAGATCTGAAGCTTCCAGTAATTATCCATGATAGAGACTCACACGAAGACACACTAAAGGCTCTCAAAAGATTTGGAAGGCGAGATAGAGCAGGCGTAGTACATTGTTATTCGGGCGACATGGCCCTGGCACAACAGCTTTTCGCTTTAGGGTTCTTTATCTCAATACCCGGCATTGTCACTTATAAGAAAGCAGATCTGGTCAAAGAAATCGCCTCTGGCGTGCCCTTGGAAAGGATACTTATTGAAACAGACGCACCTTTTCTTTCACCTGCTCCCTTTCGCGGCAAACGCAACGAACCGGCTTTCGTGCCCATTACAGGGAGGGAAATAGCAAGGCTCAGAGGGCTAAGCGAGGAAAAGTTCGCAGAAGCTACCACCGCCAACGCGAAATATCTATTTGGGATTTAAGATAGACAATGAACCTTAACACCATCAGCAAAGACAATCCCCTTATTCTGGCCTCCGGGTCTCCCAGACGCAAGACGCTTTTGGAACAGTTGCAGATTCCATTTCGTATTGAGGCTAGCGAGATATGTGAAAAAAGTCGCTCAGCTTCCGCTTCTGAGCTTGTCAAATTTCTAGCCACTGACAAAGCTAACAGTGTGGCCAAGAAGGCGCCCCAAAATTGGATTTTAGGGGCTGATACTGTCGTGGTAATAGACGACCTCATACTTGGAAAACCAGAAGACGAAGCCCGCGCCAAGGAAATGCTGGAGAAACTCAGCGGCAGGACCCATCAAGTCCTCACAGGGTTCTCAATTATCGCACCAGATTCATCAGTTGTTCATTCAGAAGTCGTTTTCACAAAGGTAAAGATAAAGAAACTAGCCTCAGAAGAAATTGAAGCTTATATCCAGACAGGAGAGCCGTTTGGCAAGGCAGGCAGCTATGCCATCCAAGGAATCGGCGCCTTTATGGTAGAATCTATCTCGGGTTCCTATACCAACGTCGTGGGCCTGCCCCTTTGTGCCCTTGTCAAAGCTTTAGTGAAATTTGGAGCCCTGCATTCCTATCCTCTTGTATCATCTAGGACGTAGGCCTTTAGCCTTGGCAATCGCAGCCAGGATAACACCTGTTGCCACCCCCACGTTGAGCGACTCTACCTTTCCGCAGGGAGGAATACGGACAAGATCGTGGCATCTTCTTCTGACCTCTTGTCCCAAGCCCTTTTCTTCATTCCCAACTACCAGCGCTATTGGCCCTGCCCAGTCATATTCATAGATTGACTTAGGGGCTTCCCCTGCCGCACCTATTATCCAGTAGCCATTCGCATCTAAAAAATCCAAAGCCCTAGGGAGATTTACAACCCTTGATATGCTTAAGTATAAGTGGCAGCCTACAGCGCGCTTCAGTACCAGGGGGCTCACAGTTGCAGAACGGTCCTTGGGGATAACAATTCCTTTTACCCCAAAAAACGCTGATGTCCGGATGATTGATGCCAGATTGCCCTCGTCTGTAATATGGTCCGCCACCAGGATTACAGGCTCTTCATGCCTTTCTCTTGCCCTCGGGGCCAGATCTTGCAAATCACAATACCGAAAGTCCGCTGCCACCACAGCAAATCCTTGGTGTGAAATGCCCGGCAAGGCTCTTTCCAGCTCTGCTCTAGTTTTATAAGCAACTGGGATGCGATGTACTTGGGCAAGCTCCTGAACCAGCGCAGCCCTTTTACCCTTCCGCCCCCGGGCGATCCACACCTCTTTGACCATCTCCTTGCCCGCAGGAATGCACTGAACCGTTGCATGGAAACCTGGAATGAGAATCGGCACTTTCCTAAATTTTGAAATGTTTCTGTAGATATGAAAGTTTTCGAGGTGTCCTGCACCTGCCGGCCCTAACTATCCCTATAACATCAGCCACCGCCTCTTCCAATGCATCATTTATGACTACATAATCGTAATATCGGGCTTCCTTTATCTCTGTGGCAGCTTTTTCAAGCCGTTTTTTCACCGCTTCTCTACTGTCAGTTCCTCTGGCCAATAGCCTGTGCTCAAGAACTTGTACAGATGGAGGCACCACAAAGATAAGAATAGCATCAGGGTATTTTTCCTTTATGTTTCTAGCGCCCACTGGATCTACGTCCATCAAAACATCAAGGCCTTTTTGAAGTTCCCTTTCCAAGGCCTGTTTGGATGTTCCATAGTAATCCCCATAGACTCTGGCCCATTCGACAAATTCTCCACGCTCGATCATGGCCTCGAACTCCTGCGGCCTAACAAAGTGGTAATGAATACCATCCTGCTCGCCGGGTCTTGGTTTTCGGCTCGTATGAGAGACCGAGTAGCTCAAAGACCCCATCCGGGCCCTTACCTCTCGGATAATTGTAGTCTTGCCACCACCCGAAGGGGCTGACAGAATAATGATCTGTCCTTTCACTGGCAATCCTTTGGCACCACAGTGCCTACTCTAAGTCTTCTTTGGACACCGTGCAGTTTGGGTTGAATCTCTGGGCAATGGTCTCTGATTGAATGGCGGAAAGAATCACATGATTGCTGTCAGTAATTATTACGGAACGGGTGCGCCTACCCTGCGTTGCATCGATCAATCGCCTTTCCTCCCTTGCCTCATCGCGTAACCTCTTTATGGGAGCTGCATTGGGAGAAATGATGGCAATGACCCTGTTGGAAACCACTGAATTACCGAAACCTATATTCACCAATTTTGGACTCATTTCACCATCTCCTTTCACTCAACGTTTTGCGCCTGTTCTCTCAATCTCTCAAGCTCTCCCTTCATCTCTACTGCGATCTTGGACACTGTAGCATTGGAAGCCTTTGTACTCAACGTATTAACTTCTCTGTTCATTTCTTGAATCAAAAAATCAAGTCTTCTTCCCACAGGCTCTGCTGCAGACAGATACTCTCGAAATTGCAGGATGTGACTTCTCAGCCTTACAATCTCCTCTGCTATATCTGCTCTCTCAGCGAAAAATGCCACCTCCTGAGCCATCCTGCCCTCGTCTATTTCTATTTCCTGGACTATCCGGGAAATTTTCTCTTTTAGTCTTATCCTGTAATCCTCCACTATCTGGGAAACCATACCCTCTATTTCTCCTAAATAAGCTTCTATGCGTTCAAGCCGCTCCAAAAAATCCTGTAGAAGATTTTCTCCCTCTTTAAGTCGCATTTTATCAAGAGAATCCACTGCCCCTTCAATCAGTTTGATAAGCAGGGGTCTGAAAGATTCAATATCTGGCTGCTCAGCCTCGAAGATAATAATGTCCTTTAACTGGCAAAGAGTGTCGAGACTGACCTTCTTGCTAACCGCAAATTTTTCAGCAAGAGCGTTGAGGACATTCTTGTAAGATTCTGCAAGCGGCTCATTAACCTGTAAATGGTAAGTGAGGCTCTCTTGTCCGGAGTCTACCTGAACTGTCGCTTCAATCCTTCCCCGGCTGATCCTTGATGTAAGTACAGCCTTAAGTTCTTCTTCCAAGGTCTGAAAAGCCCGAGGTAAGCGAAGATGGATGTCCCTAAACCTATGATTCACGGTTTTTACTTCACATTCGAGCCTTTTTCCGGCCTCCTCCACTTCGGCCCTCCCGTATGCTGTCATGCTTTTTATCAAGGTGCGACTACCCCCTATCCACTTCCTTCAGTTCCTTTAGTTGCTCTGTATACTGCTGCCTAACTTCATTAAACATCTGGATCATTTCTGAATCCGCATAGTCCCGGTAAGTCCACTCAAGAGGTCTGTAACTGCCCCTTTTAAATACGAGGGTGAGATCTGCATAGATGCCTTTGCCCAAATAAATCCTATGCACATAATTCTTCCCTGTGGCCAGAACTAGTCTTTCAAGAGCAATATACCCTGGATCAATATTTACGAGCCTATTCCTCTCTTGTAGGTAGTGATTTTCGAGATCATTGGTCTCTAGTTTTATCTTTACCAGATCCTCCGGTGAAATGAGCCGTTCAAATGAAACAAATCTTCTATGCAGTGGCCATCCCATCTCCCTTTCATAGTATCTCGTTCTATCGAAAAACATAGGGGGGCTCTTCCAGTCAACGGGACCATAGCGAAGGGAAAGCTCATTTATGACCTCCTGAATCAAGTACTCTTTCGGGGAGAAAATGCTGGCAATGAGCTTTACTGGATTTGGCTCACGTGGCTGGCTCATACCCTCTTCCAACGCAATGGTACTCAAAGCCTTTTGCTCTCATTTTATCGGGCTCGTAAATGTTGCGGAGATCAAAGACCACTGGCTTTCTGAGTAACTGCTTCACCCTATCCCAATCAAGGTGTCGGAACTCGTTCCATTCAGTAATAATGGCAAGGGCATCGGCTCCTTTGGTAGCCTCAAAGACATCAGGCACATACTTGACGGTGTTTAAGACCTTCTGGGCTGCCTGCATCCCCGCAGGATCATAGGCCGAGACCTGAGCCCCTTTCTTCAACAGCGCTTCCACAATCTTTATGGCAGGAGATTCCCTTATATCATCAGTATTGGGTTTAAAGGTTAGGCCGAGCACACCTATGGTCTTACCCTGAAGATTGCCCAGGGCCCTTTCCATTTTGTTCACCATTCTGAAAACCTGACTCTCATTGACTTCAATTACAGATTCGATAATCCTCAACCTATACCCTAGAGATGCGCCCAGGTGAGCTATGGCCTTTGTGTCTTTAGGGAAACATGACCCACCAAAACCTGGCCCCGGGTGGAGGAACTTTGGTCCTATTCTCCTGTCAAGGCCCATTGCTTTGGCAACGTGGTGGACGTCTGCTCCCACAAGCTCACACATGTTGGCCATCTCATTGATAAACGATATTTTGGTGGCCAAAAAGGCATTGGACGCATACTTAATCATCTCAGCTGTCTCGGGGTTTGTCAGTACGAAAGGGGTCTCAATAAGATATAGGGGGGAATAGAGGTCTTTCATAATCGCAGCAGCTTGTTCACTGTCAGCCCCTATGACCACTCGATTAGGGCGCATGAAATCCTCAACAGCAGATCCCTCTCTCAAAAACTCCGGATTCGAAACCACATCAAATGGGACCTCTTTTTCTTGGCTTTTCTTTATAATTTCTTTTATCTTTTTTGCTGTTCCAACTGGCACTGTGCTCTTCGTCACCACGACCTTATAGCCTTTCATATGTTTTCCAATCTCGGATGCGACGTTGAACACGTAGGTAAGGTCAGCAGCACCATCATCACGCGACGGAGTGCCAACCGCGATGAACACCACCAGACTTTCATCCAGCGCCTCTTCCAGGCTTGTGGTAAAAGAAATCCTCCCTGCGGCCCTGTTTCTCTTAAGGATCTCCTCCAGCCCTGGTTCAAAAAAAGGAATTGTGCCTTGCTCCAGCGATTTTATCTTCTCTTCGTCCGTATCAACGCACACCACCCTATTTCCGAATTCTGCAAAGCACGTCCCTGACACCAAGCCTACATATCCTACACCAACCATGCATATGTTCATAAACAAAAGACCTCCACGGTTCTCCTCGATTTAATGAAAATCTAATTTCCAGGCTCCGCAGCCCTGTGGGTGGGATCAACTCTGGCCCTATAGCCAATAATCGCTTCTCGAAGCTCCTGTGGCCCTACACTTGAGGTTCCCACCTTGCCTACAACAATACCTCCTGCAAAATTGGCCAGAAGAGCCGAGGAAGGCAGGTCGAGTCCTACTGCCATACCCAAGCACAACGTAGCTATTACAGTATCACCAGCACCGGTTACATCATACACTTCCTTTGCAACCGCGGGTATATTGGTCACTGACCCGGCTTTTTCAAAAAGGGTCATCCCATCTTTTCCCCTTGTGATGAGTACTGCTTCGCATGACAGATCACTGAGAAGTATACGGCCAGCTTCAATCAGCGACTCCTCATCCTCTATTTCAAATCGGCAATAGGAGCTAGCTTCTTCATGATTAGGGGTAAGAATATCAACGCCAAGATAACTAAGAAAATTTCCGATCTTGGGGTCAACTGCTACAAGAATGTCTCTTTTTCTTGCCAGCGCCAGAAGTTCCTGGATTAGTTCCCTTGACACAACACCTTTACCATAGTCAGAAACCAGTACGACATCCGTATCCATGACAGCACTTGAGGCATGGTCAAGAATTTTTTTCAAGCTTTCAGGATCTATGGGCTTCTTGCTCTCCTTGTCGAACCGGACAACCTGTTGGTTATGGGCAACCACCCTTGTCTTTATTGTGGTAGGTCTGTACGGGTCTACAACTATTCCGTCGGTCCTAAGCCCCATCTGTCCCACCATTGACAAGATCTCCCTTCCGGCCCGGTCTTCACCGATCAAACCGCACAGCAACGGTTTTGCACCTAGGCCTGCGAGATTGCTTGCCACATTGGCCGCGCCACCAAGCATTCTTGTCTCGCGGCGAACCTCCACAACCGGTACTGGGGCCTCGG
>JALVSJ010000212.1 GCA_027024445.1 Desulfobacterales bacterium | reverse complement strand
CCGCCAGGTAGAGAAGGGAGCTGTTCAGCGTGATCACTGCAGACTGATTCCCAATAATAGTGATACGTTTTTTGATCTCACTCTTTTCTGTGAGGGCCTTGAGAGACTTAGCCGTATCAAATATTTCCTTTATAAAAATGGGCACACTGCCCTGCACACCATACCTGTATATGTTTTCTGAAAATGGGATTGACTCGCCCGCTGCTATGTTGACTTCCGTAGGCGGAAGCGGTCTCAGGTTAGTAGGTGAGTTGTAATGCTCATAAGAACCAATAGCATAGACCTTGGGATATAGCGGGGAATAGGCCTTCTTGACCGCCTCCTTGCTTTGTTCCACGGCTATGCTATCAATCACGGCCTGCGGCTGTGTCTCTACGGCCTTAAGCAAGGCTGTTATGTCTGTGCCACGGGCCACGGGCTCACCACAGACTGACAAGAGAAGCCCCATCAATATCAAAACAAGGCTCTTGCGCACCATCAATTGTCTCCTTTCCGTAAAAGAAGGGTTTCTATCAAATAGGGAATGAGTGTCTCTATAAACCGTCTCTCTAGTCGACGATCAGGCAGGAGTCTGTGCCGGATCGCCAGGGCCGCTGGTGCCCCTAACAAAACGAGGGACAGGCAATCCTCTTTCGGGGTCTTGTCAACGCTCCCCCCAGTTTGCACTTCCCTGATCAGCCCCTCAAGGACGGACAGATATTCATGGAGAATGCTTCTCATGCGACCTAACAACTCAGGGTCTCCACTGGCAGTAGCCTCTGCAAGGAGGAGAATAGGGAGGCTGTTTTGTTCATATACCAGCTTAGCGTGGTGAGACAGGATCCTTTCGAGCCGCACTTCAACGGGCACTTCCCGGTCACCGGCAATTTCCCGGATAGGCCCGATCAACATATCTTCCAGCCTGTCTATCAGACCGTTAATCAATGCATTCTTGGTGGGAAAGTGCCGATACAGGGCAGCCTCCGTGAACCCCACTTTTTCGGCAATTTTCTTGGTCGTAAGCCCGGCGAGACCGTTTTTCCTCACAAGCTCTAGGGTCTTGTCCAATATCTCCTGTTGTTTTACTGATCGGCTACCTGCCAGATGTATTGCCATCGGCCCTCTCCATATTTTAAAAGTTTGGATGTTAGTAAATGCTTACTAACCTGATGCTTAATATAAGGCTACATCACCATCTTGTCAAGAAGAAAAGCTCCCCTGCTCCCTAGTTCGTCGTTATTACGAAAAGGTGTGAGCCTGAAAGAGGGCCGAAAAGCTGCGTTAGTATACACTAACTTATAGGGAATAGGGCCAACCACGGACAACGAGCAATTTGAACTTTCCTGAAAAACAAGCGCTAATCCCCGTCCGCTATCTGGTAATTCCTTCTGGTCATGTACTTGCCGAGCGCCATGGAGCTCACGATAACCAGAGGAATCGACACAGACAGACGGATAATGGAAAATTTAAGCCCAAGAAACGATGCCTCAAAGATCGTCATAGGGACCCTGCAAATGGCCGATGCCCCTATGTAAGTGAAAATCACGCCCAGATCCGCACCCTTGCGGTAAAGACTGTATGCTACGGGAAAGGCCACATAGAGGCCCCCGACCGTGGTTCCTGCCAGCAAAATCCCGCCTATGTGCCCTCGCAACCCTGCCTGACTTCCAAAATGCTTTTCCACTGTCTCTTTTTTTACCCATACCTCAAACAACCCTATCAGGATGAAAGCTGGGGGGAGGATCTTGAGCATTTCAATCGTA
>JALVSJ010000211.1 GCA_027024445.1 Desulfobacterales bacterium | reverse complement strand
AGAGTTTTCATAAAGGTTTCTCGGCACCAGTGCATTAGTATCTGGCGGTTAGCCCAGGCATAATTTGCTGCACAGGCCATTGCGGCCAAATAGCGCTGACCCAGATCAGAGCTAATGGGAGCGCAGGTCAATTGCCTGTCCGGCAGCTTGATTCTCTGGCTGTCAATGTGGCGCGCCATTTCTTTTAGAAAATCGTCACATATCTGATGGCCAAAGCCTCGCGAACCAGAGTGAATGAATATGGTTACCTGGCCTTCGAAGAGTCCAAATGCCCGGGCAACTTTTTCATCATAGATCTTTTCCACTACCTGGAGTTCTAGAAAATGGTTACCAGAACCCAGGGTTCCGAGTTGATCGGATCCCCTCTTGAGAGCTCTATCGCTTATGACTGATGGATCGGCGCCCTTCATGGTGCCATAATCTTCCGTTCGTTCCAGGTCATTAGGGTCGCCGTAACCATTTTCAATGGCCCAGGCAGCACCTTTGCGTGCCACTTGCTGTTCGTCTTTTTTTGATAACTTTAAGGGGCCCGAAGAGCCCACCCCCGTGGGAATGTTCCTGAAGAGGGCAGAAATCAATTCCCTGATGCTAGGGCGGATTTCGTGGGCACTGAGAGCTGTGGTCATTAACCTACAGCCGCAGTTTATGTCATAGCCCACTCCACCTGGCGACACGATGCCGTCTTTTGTATCAAATGCAGCCACTCCACCAATGGGGAATCCGTAACCCCAGTGGATATCAGGCATAGCAAGGGCGTAGCTCACAATACCAGGTAGGGTGGCAACGTTGCGTACTTGAACCAAGCTTTGATCTTCTTTGATATCAGAAATAAGCTCGGCATTCGCAAAAATCAGGCCTGGTACCCTCATATCACCGAAGCGAGGTATAAGCCAGCGGTAGTCGTCCAATTTTTCGAGTTTTATATCCATATTTCCTCGTTTCTAAACTATTTGTTCCGAGAAGCCGACAAGGATGTTAAGGGCAGCTGAATACTCAAAGATCGAAAATGACAGTGGCCTCCCATCCGTTGTTTGTCCGATTCACCGCAGCCTGGTGGTAAGTTACAGCTTTAATATCATGCAAAATTTCATCTTTTTTAGGGTCAAATGGAACCGCGATTACTGTGGAGTGTAAGGATTTTGGAGACGAAAGAGTGAACTTGGACACATCCACAAGAATGAGCCCTTCACCTTCGAACAAGTACAAGACCTCACCTAACCACCTGATGAAGGTATCAGTGAGGTCTTCGCCCTCTACCGAAATGGGGACCTCTTTAGCAACCCTATTGTCGTGCCGCTTTACTAAAAGCGTAGTGAGGGCTGCTGCTGCGGAGACAAATAGATCCTCCGGGTCTTTTCCGCGGACCACCATGCCCAGGTCAGCAGTATGGTCAAGTATTTCAAATTCAGGTGCCTTTTCCATAACAAAATTATTCTATTGTGGGCTTCTTTGATTGTCAAAGGGAACGGCGAAATTAAAACAATAAATAGGAGATGATCATGATTTGTGCCTTTTGCCACGCAGACATTGAGGTGGACGAACCTGTGAGCAGGAGGGATGTCTGCCCAAAGTGCGGCAGAGATCTTCATTGCTGTAAGCAATGTAAATTCTACGATCCCCATTCATATAATGAATGTAAGGAAGTAATGGCCGAGAGAGTGGTGGATAAAGAAAGGGCCAATATGTGCGAATATTTTGTAATCAGAGGTTCTCTGGTAAAGCATATGGACAAAGTTAAACAGGCAAAAGAGGCCCTGGAAAACCTATTTAAGAAACCTTCTTAGAAAAAGAGACTGAGGGCTGAAGGCTGTAAGAGAATTGTCAACCGCCGTCAGGTACGAGCCCCTGCAGGCACCTGATTATGCTATCGAGGTGATAAAAGGGCCTGTTAATGAATACCACGAACGGGTACAAGTTACCGTTTCCGTCAAGGATATACCCCACGCAGGTCCTGATGCCCTTAAGCGTGCCGGTTTTATAAAAGGTATTCCCTCGTCGCCTCATTAGTCTATGGTATCGCATGAAGTGAGTAAGCACTTTGATCATGTCAATTGCAGATATCCGGTTCTTCCTCGATATACCAGAGCCTTCTACCAATACCACAGATGTCAAGCCCAACTTGTTCTGGGCATAGTTACGCAGAATTCTGAGGCCTTTGTCCAAAGTGGCAGGGGCGCCGAATTTGATCGCCCCCATAGTTAACAAGAGCTGATTTGCCATAAAGTTGCTTGAGAATTTGAGCATTTTCTGAATGAGTTGCTGCAGAGTAAACGGCGAGTAGTGAGTGTAGATCAGCTCAGCCCCTGATGAAGCAACTCCTGGGCGGATGTGTCCATCCATATGAATGCCTTCTTTCGCAAGAAAGCTTCTCAGGAGTTCTCCTGCATACGTGGCGGCCAGACCAGGATCTTCGCCTATTGTATAGCGCCCCGTGCCAGCACGAATCTTCTTAGCTATTTTCACAGCGAGGGGAGTCAAAGGTGTCTGCGGCTCCCCAGAGATGACACGGCCTTTCACGTCTCTTGCTACCATTATCGTGTTAAAGTTTACACAGAGGGCTGAGGGCGGGGCATCGTAAGGATTAGTGCTGTGACCGCGGCCGGGAATCTTGATGGGATAGGAAAAATAGGTATTGTCTGTGATAATGTCATGGATGGCCTTTAACCTGTGGGATAATTGGAGGGCTATGTCCGATATCACTTCAGATATAAGCAATGGGTCACCGTAACCCTTAACCACCAGATCCCTGCCGTTTTGGAGATAAAATTCTGTTTTAAAGCGAAAATCCAGCCCCAACTCACTAATTGCTGCCAGTGAGGTGAGCACCTTGAGGATCGATGCGGGAGTCCTGGGTTGAGAGGCATTGCGTGCGAGAATGACGCCTCCAGAGGGACTGGTAAGCATAAGGGAGTCAGTATCTTTGATCCACCGAAGGCATTTTGTCTCCCGTGCGTACGAACTAGGAGGGTACGAGGGAAATAGTAGGGTCAACCATAATACAATTGGTAATATACGGGTATTGAGGCATCTATTGATTGTCTTCAGAAGATTCATGGGGCAATGACTCAGGTAAATCAGGAAGTGGCTCCATATAACACTCTGTGAGAATCGCAATCTTCTCTTCAAGAGATTTTCGCCTATCAATATAAAGATGGATCTGTCCTCTCAGCTTGCAAAGGCCTCCTTTGAGCTTCAACCCTGCTGTTTCCAGTTTATCATAATGGATTTGTATGCCTTTTTGTGTTACTTTTTCTTCTAGCTCACGCAGGGTTATTTCCTTCTGTGAGGGCTTTTTTTTCTTTTTAGTGGCGGTGTTTCTTCTCATTGCATCGTCTCAAAGTCGGAATTGGATCATGGTTATTATCACATACTTCTACATTTTGCAAAGTTGACGGCTTCGTAAAAAGTCCATCTGCGGCGTTGCCCGGGCTTTTGAGAAGGAGTGATTTTAGATACCAGCGCCGAGGATAATATAGTGAGACAGGAGGATAAATATTGGAAAGCAGGTTTCAATCAGTAGATGAAGTTATGGAAAAAATGGCAGATGCCCGCTATATTGCGGATCGTTCCCTTGCCACTGTGCTTTTCCTGTCGCATCGTTTGCAAAAGCCCATCTTTTTGGAAGGGGAGCCTGGAGTGGGAAAAACAGAGGTGGCTATCGTCATGGCGAAAATTTTCAACACCGACCTCATCCGGCTTCAGTGCTATGAGGGGCTGGACGCCACAAGTGCCCTTTATGAGTGGAACTATCCGAAGCAATTACTTTATATCAGGTTGGAAGAAAAGGAGAGACGGAGCAAGGAAGAGATAGAGAAGGTTCTGTTCAGTGAGCAATTTCTGATCAAGAGGCCTCTGCTTGAGGCTATCGTAAAAGCGGATCACAAGGCCCCCGTACTTTTGATTGACGAAATAGACCGTTCAGACGAAGAATTCGAGGCGTTCCTTCTAGAGGTACTGTCTGATTTCCAGATCACTATACCTGAGGTGGGTACGATCAAGGCGAAAAACAGGCCACTTGTCGTGGTCACATCCAATAGAACCCGTGATGTGCACGATGCCCTTAAGCGGAGGTGTTTGTATCATTGGATAGATTATCCCTCCTTTGAAAAAGAGTACAATATCATATTGGCCAAGCTGCCGGGTATTAACCAAAGGTTTGCTCAACAGGTGGCGGGCTTTATGCAGCGACTGCGCAATGAAGATTTGCTCAAGAGGCCGGGAGTCTCAGAGACCCTTGATTGGGCACGGGCGCTTATGGAGA
Source organism: Desulfobacterales bacterium (assembly GCA_027024445.1). GTDB lineage: Bacteria > Desulfobacterota > DSM-4660 > Desulfatiglandales > Desulfatiglandaceae > B111-G9. The sequence goes on along the minus strand of JALVSJ010000211.1, from coordinate 1,319 downwards.
TGCACAGGGAGTATCTGGATGAGGAAGTAGTAATGGAAACAATAGGGTGCATTTTGAAATACCAAGAGGATATCGAAAAATTCCGCGAAGAGATATGGCAAAATGATGAAAGAAGGGCAGCATATTTCACCGCATAACCAGAGCAAGACAACTGCAAGCCTCCCTGGGCTTACTGCCAGAGTAATAGGATTCGGTTATTTCTTGAAACAGAGGGGATTTCGTGTCTACCAGAGCGGGATTCAAGATGCCCTTAAGTCCCTGGCGAGCGTGGATATCCACCAAAAAGATGAATTCTTTGACGCGCTGAGGGCAAATCTTGTCTCATCTGACCTGGAGTGGATCCAGTTCCCAGGCCTATTTCAGGAATACTGGGATAGAATTGTAGAGGAGGGCAAGCAGGAAGGAGGAGAAGAGGAAGCAAGGGAAAGTCAACCGGGTCAGCAGGAAGAAAAGGCTGATAAGATATTCAGTTCTAATACGAAGCCCGAGGAAGAGAGCAAAGAGGGCACTGAGCAGGCATGGATACGAAAAGAGGGATACAGCCCCGTCTCATCGGTGGAAAAGGTAGACGTGGGAAAGTTTGACAAAGAAGACATTGCCGTTGCGCAGCTTGCTCTCAAGAAGATTATGAATAGCTTCATGGCTGCAAGAACGAGAAGGATGCGTAGAACGCCCCGACGGCGGAGCCTTATTGACTTTTCCAGGGTGGCAAGGAAGAGCCTGAAGTACGAGGGCATCCCCATGGAGCTTTTTTATCGCGAGAAAAAGAAGAGACTGAAACGCCTTGTGATACTGGCTGATGTAAGCGGTTCGATGGAAAGATACGCAAGGTTCGTGATACCTTTTCTCCTGGGGCTCCGGGGCGTAGGCCCGAGAGCCGAGGTATTTGTCTTTTCCACTACTCTGGCCCATGTCACCCGCATTGTAAGGCACCTGGAGGTTGAAAAGGCCCTGGGTGAGATGGTAAAGAAGCTGCCGGAGTGGTCCGGTGGAACCCGGATAGGCCACTCCTTGCATCAGTTTAATCAAAGGCACGGTGCGAGTCTGCTCAGCCGCAGGACGGTGGTGCTCATTTTGAGCGATGGGTGGGATCTGGGAGCCAAGGAACTCTTGCGAAGGGAGATGGCCCGCCTAAGCGCCAAAGCATATTGCACAATCTGGCTAAACCCCCTGGCAGGGGACCCGGCCTTTCAGCCTATTTGCCGCGGGATGGTAACAGTGATGCCCTACGTTGACTACTTGCTTCCTGTGGCTACCTTGGAAAACCTCAAGAGGGTGGGGCATGTCTTGTCCAAGGTTATGGTCCACTAAGTTGGATT
>JALVSJ010000210.1 GCA_027024445.1 Desulfobacterales bacterium | reverse complement strand
TTAATGCTATGGCCTTTCCACTGGCAGGAGGTAACAGCCGAAGTAATCGTGATTCCCCGCTCCTTTTCCTCCAGCATCCAGTCCATGGTGGCTTCGCCGTCATGGACCTCACCCATCTTGTGTACCTTGCCTGTATAGTAAAGGATACGCTCGGTCACAGTTGTCTTGCCGGCATCAATATGGGCGATAATGCCGATATTCCTGATCCTGGATAATCTTTGCTTCGGGGCAGCAGCCATAACTTTTTCAAGAAGCGAGTAACTTCGGAAAATCAGTGTTTTTGACAGAACTTGTAAATCTAGGGTATCTTATATCAAGTGTCAAGGCGGTTAACAACGGCGAAGGAGTCAGAAGTTAGAAGTCAGGAGCCAGAAGAAAAAGCTAAGGTGCTTATGGTGAGGAGGCCCAATTGACCGGGACTGGTGAGTACCTCAGGGAAATGTATCGGTTGCTTTACGAGCGGTTCGGTCCCCAGCATTGGTGGCCAGGGGACAGCCCTTTTGAGATAATGGTAGGCGCTGTGCTTACACAGAACACCAACTGGGCAAATGTGGAAAAGGCCATTGCCAATCTGAAGTCTACTGGCAAGTTCTCACTCAGGGGCATCTACGACATGCCGCAGGAGGTCCTGGCCGGGCTGATAAGGCCTGCTGGGTATTATAACATAAAGGCCAAGCGGCTCAGGAATCTCCTGGAAATGATTGTGAGAGACTACGGGGGAGACCTCAAGGGGCTCTTTGATGAAAGCACTGCCACCTTAAGAGAGAAATTGTTAAAGGTCAAAGGCATAGGCCCCGAGACTGCGGACAGCATAGTGCTCTATGCAGCTCAAAAACCGGTGTTTGTGGTGGATGCTTATACTTACAGGATCCTCTCAAGGCACGGCATGATTCTTGATAATGCAACCTATGAGGAGCTGCAAGGGCTTTTTATGGACCGGTTGCCAGAAGATGTTCAGATGTACAATGAATTCCACGCACTTATAGTACGGGCAGGCAAGACCTTCTGCCGCAAGAGACCTTCGTGCCCCGAGTGTCCCCTAGCCTGGTGGGGGCCAAGCAGGTATGCTCAAGAGGAAGATAGCAGAGACTAATCATGAGTTCTGTAAGTTCATATAGAAAGCCCGTTCTGGTGGGTGCCGGCCTTTGTTTTGTTCTGCTTATGTTCCTGGCCCTTGCCTTCGGGTACTGGGCAGTAACCCCCAAAGACAGGACAGGAGAGGCCAGGGTGTTTGTTGTGCGCCACGGGACCTCCTTCAGTCAGGTGGCCTCCCAACTACAGGAAGAGGGCCTCATAAGCAGCAGGTACCTGTTTGTGCTCTGGGGAAAGCTCCTGGGCTATGGCAAGAAGATCAAGTCGGGCGAGTATAGAATTAGCCCTGCAATGCCCCCTGTAAATATACTGGCTGTCCTGGCAAAAGGGGTCGTTGTTACTCACACGGTGACGATTCCAGAAGGCTACACCATGAGGCAGATTGCCGCTGTCCTTTCAGAAAAAGGGATAGTTTCTGCTCAGGAGTTCTTGCGGGTCTGCATGGACCCTACAGTTGTGTCGAGCTATGGACTGGAGGGGCAAAGCCTTGAGGGGTATCTTTATCCTGACAGCTACCAGTTTAGCCGGAGGCTGCCGGCTAAACTGGTAGTGGACGTAATGGTTCACCGATTCTTTGAAGTGGTATCCCCCTATATGGACAGAATAAAAGAGAAGGGAATGAGCCTTCGGAAAGTGGTGACACTGGCTTCCATTGTTGAGAAAGAGACAGGGCTTGCCAGTGAAAGGCCATTGATTGCCAGCGTGTTCCTAAATAGACTTAAGAAAGGCATGAGGCTTGAAAGTGATCCCACGGTTATATACGCAATCAGAGACTTCAACGGGAATCTCACCAGAAAGGACCTGGCCCGCAGGACTCCTTATAATACCTATGTGGTCAAGGGGCTGCCCCCCGGGCCTATAGCGAATCCCGGGATTGATTCTATCCGGGCCGTACTGTATCCTGCCGACACTTCATACCTGTACTTTGTCTCCAAGAACGATGGTTCCCATTACTTTTCCTCCACCCTTGCCCAGCACAACCGGGCAGTGGCCAGGTACCAGAAGCACAGACGGTCCCGGGTCAAAAAAAGGCCTTGACAAGAAAAGATTGTATACAGTATACAACCGACAGGCTTGGGTGGAATTGCCACCCTGTACGCTATGCCCCATCACAACTCAGGTCATCCCTTCATGTCCCAAGGAGGATCGGTATGGATCTCTTTAAGAAGATCACTGTCCTGTCATTGGAACAAGCTACAGTACTCCCATATCTAACCTTTTTGCTGGCCCAGGATGGAATGAGGGTTATTCGCATGGAGCATCCTGTCTACGGTGACCCCAATCGGTTGATCGGGGAAAACGTGCTTGGAGAAGAGCGAATGAACTCCTATTATCTGTGTATCAATGCCGGTAAAGAGGCAGTCACTCTCAATCTGGCTGACCCAGAAGGGAAAAAGCTTTTCAAAGAGCTGATTCAAAAACTGGATGTGGACATATTTGCGACGAACCAGCTCCCTAAGAATTACAAGAAGCTCGGAATTGACTACGAGTCCATGAAGCAGATCAAACCCGATATAATATGGCTTGGGGTCACTGGATTCGGGCCGGACAGCAACGAAGCAGCGTATGACCCCATCTTACAGGCCCGCTCTGGCTTGATGGAGTTGACTGGAGAAAGAGATGGGGATCCTCAGGTGTTGGGTATACCCCTGCCTGATATGGGCTGTAGTGTCCATTCCTATGGCTTGCTGATGAAGGCTTTGTTCAAGCGGCAGGCTACAGGCGAGGGCACGTGCATAAACATGTCAATGTTTGAATCTTCGGTTTCGTGGCTTACGGTTCCTATAACTCAGACCAGTAGCTTCGGGAAAATCATTACGAGAAGAGGGAATACCCATGAGTTCTTCGCTCCAGTTTCAGTGTATCAGGCCAAGGATGGATTTGTGTACCTGGCGGTGGGAAACGACAGACAATGGAAATCCATGGTGGGGCTGGAGGCCTTCAAGGAGCTTGACAAGCCAGAGTACGAGAAAAACGCAGGGCGGATCAAAGATGTTAAGAACCTGAACGAGGCAATCAATAACATAACAAAGAACTACACAACCGATGAATTAATACAGATGTTCAAGTCTATCGTGGTTCCAATAAGCAAAATTCATACTATCCCGGAGGTACTCGAGGACCCCTTGGTCAAAAGGAGGCTCCTTTATTCCAAGGATCCGGTGACAGGGAGGGAGATCACCTTGGCGCCTCCTCCTAACATGACACCGTTCTTGGAAGCCTGCGAGAGGAAACTCTCATTCCCTCCCAGATTCGGAGAACATAATGAAAGCATTTTTGGCCAAGAACTGGGTTACTCCAGGGATAAGCTGCAAGAGTTGAGGGATAAAGGGGTGATATGAAAATGATAAGGCCCAAGGCGCTAGGCTAAAGGCGTCAGGCAAGATGTGTTGATGGAGAGGAGATAGATGGAAATAATTGTTTTGGTAAAGCAGGTACCTGACACTACAGAGGTAAAACTGGATCCCAAGACAGGGAATCTGATTCGTGAAGGGATTGAAAGCATAATCAATCCGGACGATAGGCATGCAATTGAGGCGGCTGTTTCATTGAAAGAGCGTCTGGGTGGAAAGGTAACAGCCATTTCCATGGGCCCTCCTCAGGCCATAGACGCCATATCCGAGGCCATGGGAATGGGAGTGGACCAGGGGATATTACTTTCAGACAGGGCGTTTGCAGGTGCAGACACTTGGGCCACATCCTTTACTCTTGGGAAGGCGATAGAAAAGGTGGGGAAGTTCGATCTCGTTATTTGCGGTCGACAGGCTATTGACGGTGATACCGCACAGATTGGGCCCCAGGTGGCAGATTACCTTGATATACCTCAGGTAACCTATGTGTTTGATATTGAAGAGGTAGGCGAAGACCACATAGTGGTCAAGCGCCGCCTGGAAGACGGCTTTGAGAGAATTCAATGTCAGTTGCCAGCACTACTGACTGTTATTGGCGAGCTTAATGAGCCCCGTTATGCCAGGGTCGACCGTCTGATTGATGCTTGCAGAGAAAAGGCTCCTATTAAAGTATGGAATGCCGCTGACCTGGGAGTCCAGGTAAGCGACGTTGGACTGGCTGGGTCTCTTACTCAAGTTATTAAGACCTTCGCACCCAAGACGGAAAGGCAGAGTCAAATACTGGAAGGTGATGTATCAACGGTGGTGAATGAGTTAATAAGCAAACTGAAAGAAAATAGATTGATTTAATTTAGGCATGAGGCATGAGGCGTGAGGCCAGGGGCAGAGCTAACTGCCGCTTGACAAATGGTAACTGGCAAAAAGGATGAGTCCAGAAGAATAGAAAGCTTCTAAGTTCCAACGCCAAACGCCTAAAGCCCAAAGCCTAATTCACAAGGAGAAGAGGTATGGCGGTATGGGTTGAAGTTGATCTGTGTAATGGATGTAAACGCTGCGTGCGGGCATGTCCATATGGCGCCATGGAGTTCGAGGACAATGTCGCTCATGTCAGCGACAGGTGTACATCCTGTGGCGCATGTATCCAGGTTTGCAAACAAGAGGCCATCAAGACTGATGTTAAGCCCAAGGAGATACCCGACTTCAGTGACCGGAGAGGTGTATGGGTGTTCGCCGAGCAGAGAGATGGTGAGCTAAAGCGCGTGTCGCTTGAGTTGTTGGGTAAGGCCCAGGAACTTGCTGCTGACCTTGGCCAGGAGGTGGCAGCAGTGTTGCTGGGGCACGATGTGGAAGGGCTTTGTAATCAGTTGGCTGAATATGGAGCTGAGAAGATTTATCTCGCCGAACATCCGGAACTCAAAGATTTTAGAACAGTCCCTTATACTGATGTAATCGCCTCTTTAGTTAACAAGTATAAGCCCAATATTCTGCTCATGGGTGCTACCCACATTGGCCGAGATCTGGCACCCAGGGTATCCAGAAGGGTAGGAGTGGGATTGACTGCGGACTGTACCGAGTTATCCATAGATCCGGAAGAAAAAATATTGCTTCAGACCCGACCTGCATTTGGTGGCAACGTGATGGCAACCATCGCAAATCGCTATTCAAGGCCGCAGATGGCAACTGTCAGACCCGGTGTTATGGAAGCGAAAAAAAGAAAGGTGAATGCCCAGATTATCAGAGACGAGGTTCACCTCTCTTCCAAAGGGCTTGTAACCAAGATCCTGGAATCAGTAAGGGAAGAAAAGAAAGGGGTCGACCTGGCAGATGCAAAGGTAATAGTGGCCGGTGGCCGAGGAGTGGGAGATTCGGAAGGATTCAAGAAACTAGAGGAACTGGCAGAGATTCTTGGAGGAGAAGTGGCGGGCACGAGGGTGGCCGTCGAAGAAGGGTGGATCCCACAGGAGCGTCAAATAGGACAAACAGGTCAAACAGTAAGGCCCGAGCTGTACATTGCCTGCGGGATATCGGGGGCTATCCAACACAGAGCGGGAATTTGACCTTTCCAACTCGGTTTAGCCCATTAATCCTTTTTTAACCGACTCACCATCTCCGGGATGACCTCATGCAGATCTCCCACAATCCCCCAATCAGAGACCTGGAAAATAGG
>JALVSJ010000209.1 GCA_027024445.1 Desulfobacterales bacterium | reverse complement strand
GGGTAGTGTCTTCTTCATGAGGCATGTCCATAAATTTCTTGAACTCACGCAAGAAGGCCCTGGCGTATTCCTCTTCCACTCTGGCCGGAATGTAATTTTTTCGCTTCAAGACTTCCAGGAGTTCACCTTTAAGTCTCTCATCGTCCATATCTGCGGAATATACCTTGGCGATCTGCTCCAGCGCTTCCTGGAGCCCTATTATTCCCACTAGGTGTCCTCCAACCATAATCTGTTTAATGTCCTGTGAACTCATAGCCACCAGTTATTTTCCCTTATCCCCTCACGGTGTTCTTCTTGTTATGCGGCTATCCAGCCGTAAATCAGCCCCGCTATGGTGGAAAGGATCACAATAATTGTACAGAAAGTCGCTGTCTTTTTTATGCCCATAACGCCCCCTATGACCAGCATATTAGGGAGAGAAAGGGCAGGCCCTGCCAGCAAAAGGGAAAGGGCGGGACCCTGGCCCATCCCTGCACCAAGAAGGCCCTGCAAAATAGGTACTTCCGTCAGGGTAGCGAAGTACATAAGTGCACCTGAGACAGAAGCAAACAAGTTTGCCCAGACAGAATTGCCCCCCACCAGTGCCTGAATATAATGCTCTGGTATCAACGCCGAATGCCCTGGTCTGCCCAGCATAAATCCTGCCACCAGAACGCCTGCACCCAGCAAGGGCAGAATCTGCTTCATAAATCCCCACGTTGACTGAACCCACATGACCCTTTCATCTTTGACAAACCATGCCTTGAGCATGAAAAACAGAATGATAATGAGGCCGGCCGTTATGTACCACTTGGCAGCATAGAGGGCTGGCCAAAGTCCGGTTGAGCCGGGTGCAGGGTGGGCGATGGTTGCAGAGATGAGGATTAATACCATTGTGAGCATGAAAAGAGAGTCCTGAACAAGGGTTCGTCCCTTTTGGCCCTCGTCAGGAAGATAGATCTGGCCTGCAAGCCTTTCGGCATCATCTTTCCTAAATATGAAGGCCATCAGCAGACCTGTTATGACAGCAAACAATACTGCGCCCACGGCGCGGGCAAGGCCCAGTTTCCAGCCCAGCACCCGGGCTGTGAGAACTATTGCAAGGACGTTTATGGCCGGGCCGGAGTAAAGAAATGCAGTGGCTGGCCCAATGCCCGCTCCCCTGGTGTAAATACCAGCAAAAAGCGGCAGCACGGTGCACGAGCACACGGCCAGTATGGTGCCCGAAATGGAGGCTACGGAATAGGACAGGATCTTCTTTGCTGTCGCCCCAAAGTACTTGAGCACAGAGGCCTGTGAGACGAAGACGGAAATGGCCCCTGCAATAAAAAAAGCGGGGACGAGGCATGTGAGGACGTGTTTCCGCGCATATTCCTGGAGCATCATAAATGCCTCGAGCCCCGACTGTCTGATTACAGGACTGTCCCACGGGATGTAATAGCAGGCCAAAAAAACCAAAACGATCAGTATCAGTTTCGTCCGTTCTTTCATCTTCAACCCCATTTTCTATATATTGCCAGATGGCAATATAACTATCAATAAACTGCTTGTCAAGAACTTTTCTGAAATGATATATTTAGGCCTTTGGAGCCCAAAATTTGCAACTATGTAACTGGGAGTATATGCCTATGGGGTAAGATAGCTCACAGAGCTATTTGGACAGGTTATCATCTGGAGAGGAAGTTAGATCGTCAAGGATCTCCAAGTCCAATTTGAGACCCTTTGCCCATCTTTCGATGAGCCAGGCATTTTCTTTTGCCCTCTCAAGGCGATAT
>JALVSJ010000208.1:471-1758 GCA_027024445.1 Desulfobacterales bacterium | reverse complement strand
GCTAAGCCATCAGCCAAAATCTGGAAGCTTATCGGCAAACACATTGCATAATGTCTTTTCCGATCATATAGTCAAAAGCTCTTTTCTTCTTAAGGCCAAGCTGTTCTGCCAGCTGAGTTTTTTCTTTTTTGGAGCAGCAATACTCATGGATAGCGTTCTCGATATCTCCAAGATACTTCTCAATTTCAGCTCTCTCAAGATTTGTTATGGGCAGTCTGTTAAGCGCTACGGCTATCTTGACTGTATTTGAAATTATTGCCTCGTGCAGGCTTTTCTTTTTACACATGTGAAACTCTCCTTTATCTATTATATGAAAAGATAATCATTCCGAGTCCATGTGTCAAGACAAAAAAAGGGGCAAGTCTCTAAGCTTGCCCCCTTAGCATTTAAGAGCTTAACAGTGTTTTAGAAATGATATTTTATTCCGACCTGTATCAGATTGGCCTCCGTATCATCCATGTCATCTATCACACGATAACGATATCCGACATCCGTAGAGATTTTCTCCGTCCAATCGTATTCAAGCCCAGCTCCTGCCTGATACACTGTATCACTGTTCCTGTGTGCAGTGTCGATTCCTAGCCCGACAAGGCCATACACGCCGAACTTCGGAGTGAACTTGTAGGGCAGAATCCCGTTTACCATTACGCAATTCTTATCCTCCAGGCCATCAATTGGCATGTACGAATCCTCAAGCTCAATACGGAACTTATTCCAGTCATACCCGATTGCTGCGCCACCCACTACGTCATCATCATAATCCGTCAGGATGTCAGCGCCGAGATTACCCTTCACATACCAGCCTGCCATGGCGGGACTGGCCATCATCATCACCATCAAAAGCGCTATCAGAAATTTCTTCATGGTTCAAAACCTCCTGTTATTTGTTATTCCATTGGCCCTCAAGACCAAGAAGAGTCTGGGCCGCTCCATTAAAGAAAGGCGAACTTACGAGAGAGAAGCCGATGGCCCCATCACCCAGATATGCCCGGGGCACCCTGAGAAAACCTTCCGTGAATTCAAAAGGCATCCCGATCAGGTCCTCAACACAAAAGGTTGTCACCTCACATCCTAGAGGAATGTTCAAGCTCTTATCATTTTCCTCATTATCATAAGCAAGGATGTGTGCCTGCTTGGCTTTCTCGTTCAGGCAATCCGTACTCCAGATCACAACCTTTGTACTGGCCTCCATCGGCCCGTCTATAAAGTATCTGAAGTCAACATAGCCGGTACACTCTACTGTCTGTTCACAACTACCACAGTCCCTTGGCTGCCTGCAGTTCTGAG
>JALVSJ010000208.1:0-461 GCA_027024445.1 Desulfobacterales bacterium | reverse complement strand
TTCCCTCCCACGATTGTCATGTACCCTTCGCCACCTTCCCAGATTTCCTTGGCAGAGATCGGCACGAAATCATCCTCTGAACACTTTATGGCAATGTCCGTCACAGGGTTCGAGGCCTTGTCAAAGTAGGTGATAAGCACCTCTCCTGCCTCAGCACAAATGACTCCGACCACGGTGTCCGTACTGTTGTTGTTCACAGCATACGGAACAAGCAGACCATAGTTGGAGTATTTCCCCATGGTGGCCCCGTGTGCCGTAGCCATTCCCAGCACCGCTACATAAAGCAATGCCATCATCAAATAAAACACGTTCTTCATAATTGGTCCTCCTTCAATAGGTTTTTCTATAAGATAATCACTTGAATCCAAATGTCAAGAGATTAATTTTTGAATTTGAATTTACTCTTCTACCACCCTTGTCTTCAAGACGTTCCTGACTTTAGACGGTGTGATCTTATACTT
>JALVSJ010000207.1:2458-5628 GCA_027024445.1 Desulfobacterales bacterium | reverse complement strand
GAAGAGGTGTTTGATCCATCCACAAGAAGGTATGCCATGGACTGGTATTATCCTGTACTTTGCGGTGCGCTCAGAAACGAGGAAGCAGTAAAGCGCCTGGAAAATGGGTGGGGGCAATTTGTGATAGAAGGGACAGGCGTTAGATGTGTGTGTGACAGGCCCTGGGTTACAATGGCAGAGACCTCCGAGCTGGTTATCACGCTGGCAGCGATCGGTATGAAAGATGTTGCAAGAGAGGTATTTAGCTGGATCGCAAATACGAGATACAAGAATGGGGCCTACTGGACCGGGTTCACGTTACCCGACTGCCGGATCTTCACCAAAGAAAAAACCACGTGGACAGCAGCATCCACGTTGCTAGCAGCAGATATACTGTATAGCATATCCGGTGCTTCAGAGTTGTTCGACCATCGATTCTGGGACTAGGTCCACTTCCATTTAATGAATCCACTTTCCTGTTCAAACTTGATCACTCCTTGCTTAACAGCTATGCCAAGGGCCTCAGTTGTCTCCTCTTTGCCATAGGAGGTCTTCCCGTCCAAGCTTCGGACAAGCGTGTTCAAAGGATCAGCCGATTGGGGTGTGGAGGGAAAGGACCCGTAGTTTTCAATGGTGGAGTTCATCATCAGCTCGTATAGTATGGAGCAATGCCTGAGTTTCTTGTATTGGCGTATTTCATGGTCTGTGGCTGCCCCTGTGTGCATCCTATGCTTTATGTCACCAAGCCAGGCCAGAAATTTTTCTTCCCACTCCCTTACGATAGAGTCCATCATCTCTTTGGTAACATCTGCGGTCTCCACGATAGCGCGGTTTGCATGGTACTCGCTCCAGTCATCTGTAAGGATGCGGATGCCCAATTCTTTAGCCTTTTCTCTGACCTCAGTACCAGGAAAAGGGGCGAGTAAGTGGAAACCATAGGAAGCTCCCATATCTTTCAGCCTCTGGGCAAATTCAAGGGTTTCATTTATGGTGGATGGTGTTTCCCCTGGAAGGCCAAGGATAAAAGAAGCATGTGGGCTGATCCCCGCATCTACACATTGCCTTACAGCCGAGATAACCTGTTCGATGGTGATCCCTTTCTTTATGGTTTTGAGAATTTCAGCATTGGCCGATTCTACCCCAAAACTTATGGTATGGCATCCAGCCTCTCTCATTTGACTCAGCACCCGGGGGTTTATGGTGTCTACTCTCGCAAATGCTGCCCATTTGATGGAAAGCCCCCGAATTATGATCTCCTCACAGGTGCGGAGACAATGCTGGGTGCTTGCAGTGAAAAGATCATCGGCAATGTTGATCTGGGGAAATCCGAGAGCAGTCAATGAATCCAGTTCATGTACTACATCTTCGGGCCTCCTAAGCCTCACTTTGGGCCCACCCATTTTCCTGCCCACGCAAAAGATACACCTGAAAGGACACCCTCTGCTGGTGGTCATTGTAATGGGCATGCCAAGTGCCCTGTAGCGGTTCAGTGGAAGCAAATGCCTGGCAGGATGGGGAAGCCATTCTACGGCAACCGGATCATAAGAGGTGTTGGACAGATTAATTTGACCATTATGTCGGTATGCGATGGATGAAAGTCTTGACCAGTCTCGGCCGCCGGTTAATTCCTGCGCTATAGAGACTATGGTTTTTTCTCCTTCGCCCATTGCGATGATGTCGATTTCAGGCACCTCCCTGAGGGTTGCCACGGGGCGGAATGTAACGTGCGGGCCGCCCATGACGGTGAGGATCTCAGGATCTATTGCCTTTAAATCTCTTACGATTTGCGCAGCGTGATCAAAGGTCATGGTCACTGATGTGACCCCAGCCATGTGAGGAGAGAACTCGTTCAGTGTTTGCTGTAGTATATCTTTGCTATAGGGATACACAACAAAGTCGAGCACTTTGACCTCTATGCCCTCTCTTTCAAGGACAGCGGCCAGGTAAGCCAGGCCAAGGGGAGGAGATGGTGTCTCTGAGATGGGGTAATAGGGGTTTATGAGCAGTACCTTCACGGAGCCTCCTGTTGCGTGCCATGAGTCTTCTGCCTACGGCAACCTAGCCGAACCGAAACCTGAGATCAAGGGGCATTATGACCCCAGCCTCAAATTAAGCCACAAATAATATTCCACGACTTCGCCAGAAAGTGGTACACTTATTTGAGGTCAAGATCTGGAGGCGAACTATGACGCAGAGACTGTGCCCTGTATGGATGGGCTATGTACTGCTTAATCCATTGAGACGACTTATCGAGAATCCAAAGAAGCTCTTTGGTGAACTTGTAAGACCTGGCATGCTGGTGATTGAGGCAGGCTGTGGCATGGGGTATTTCACACTTGCTCTGGCCAGCATGGTTGGACCTTCAGGTAGGGTTGTCGCTGTGGACATTCAGGAGGGAATGCTCTCGGTATTGAGAAAAAGAGCGGGAAAAAGGGGGCTTTCTGAGAGAATTGAGACCCGTTTGGCGACAGATGATACCCTGCCGCTTCAGGATTTATCCGGACGAGCAGACCTGGTGGTAGCACTCCATGTGGTTCATGAGGTAACCGATCCTGAGCAATTTCTTAGTGAGCTTACCCGTACGTTGAAGCCAGGAGAGGTATTTTTGTTGGCAGAGCCAAGGGGGCACGTCAAGGCAGAAGAGTTTGAGGAGAGCGTTCGCTCTCTAATGGTTATGGGGCTTCAGGAAGAGAAAAGATACAAGGATCTTTCAAGCCGAATATCAATTTTGAAAAAGTAGGAAGATTTTTTGTTGACTTAATCTCTTTGGAGAATTATTATCTAAAACAATTTATATGCAAGTAAGGGCGCATGGACACGACATAAGGTGGGTATGGCAGATTCTGGAAAAAGACTGGAGCGAATGCTGGAAAAACTGCGAGAGAGGAAGTTCAGGATAACTCCCCAGCGGCTTGCCGTGGTGAAAATACTTGCTAAGAGCAAAGGACACCCAAGTGTGGAGGCCATATATGAGGAAGTAAGGAAGGATTTTCCCACCACGAGTCTGGCAACCATTTATAAGACAGTGTCTTTACTCAAGGAACTGGGGGAGGTGCTGGAACTGGGTTTCCCCGAGGGGAGTAACCGCTATGATGGCAACAAGCCTTATCCTCACCCCCACATAATTTGTGTAAAATGCAAGAAAATTATAGATCCTGACCTGACAGGTATCGAAAGCCTGAGTGAAGAGG
>JALVSJ010000207.1:0-2448 GCA_027024445.1 Desulfobacterales bacterium | reverse complement strand
TACTAAATCACCGGGTAGACTTTTTTGGACTCTGTCCCGACTGCCAAAGCGAATAAGCAACGATCCAAAATTTTTTATGATATCAGGGAAAATGATTATTTATAGAGAAACCTTAGTCGCACGCTATGATCTTATTTCATTATCGCAGGTGTATTTGCTCTCCTCCTCTTTAAAAAAGGGGTAGGGGGATCTTAAAAAGAAAGGAGGGGTTGAGATGGAAGACAAGCGAAAAAAGGTTAGAAAGAGGTGGGTCACTGATTGGTGGCCCAACAGGCTTAATCTCAAGGTCCTGCGCCAGCATTGCCCAAGTTCTAATCCCTATGGTCCTGATTATGACTATGCCAAGGAGTGTAAGGATTTGGATCTCACAGCGGTCAAGAAGGATCTGCAGGAACTCATGACCAAGTCGCAAGACTGGTGGCCCGCTGATTTTGGTCATTATGGTCCCCTGTTTATCCGTCTGGCGTGGCATAGCGCAGGGAGCTACCGGCTCTATGACGGAAGGGGAGGGGCCAGGACAGGAGAGATCCGCCTTGCCCCCCGAATCAATTGGCCTGATAATATCAGCCTTGACAAGGCGATTCGCCTTCTCTGGCCCATAAAACAGAAGTATGGCCGAAAACTGTCATGGGCGGATCTCATTGTGCTCTCGGGCAATGTTGCCCTTGAGGCCATGGGGGTAAAGGTTGTCGGCTTCGCCTTGGGTAGGGAGGACATCTGGGAACCCGATGAAGGGACGGACTGGGGCCCGGAAGAGGAGATGCTCACGGGCAAGGAGCGGTATAGGGAGGGAGTTTTACAGAAGCCCTTTGCTGCAACAGAGATGGGTTTGATCTACGTGAATCCCGAAGGCCCGGGAGGTGACCCTAACCCCGTGGAATCGGCTAAGGAAATCAGGGTTGCCTTTAGCCGCATGGGTATGAACGATGAGGACACCGTGGCCTTGATTGCAGGCGGGCATGCCTTTGGAAAATGCCATGGCGCAGCCGAAGACACCCATCTTGGTCCGGATCCTGCTTCATCTCCTCCTGAACAGCAGGGCCTGGGATGGAAATTCGATTATGGAACCGGCAAGGGCCCGGATACCTTTACCTCCGGTTTTGAACTCGTGTGGTCCCTAACCCCAACCAGATTTGCCACATATTATCTGAAGTTCTTGTTTGAATATGAATGGGAACTGGCAAAAAGCCCGGCAGGTAAGTACCAGTGGGTTGCTAAAGGGGCTCCTGAGATGATCCCAGATGCCCATGACCCTTACAAAAAACACAAACCCATGATGCTCACTGCCGATCTTGCCCTCAGATTTGACCCGGTCTACTCTGAGATTGCACAGAGGTTTCTCAAGAACCCCGAGGAGTTTGAAAAGGCCTTTGCAAGGGCCTGGTTCAAACTCATCCATAGGGACCTGGGTCCCCGTTCATGCTATCTTGGCCCCGAAGTGCCGGAGGAGGTTTTTCTGTGGCAGGATCCACTCCCAGAGCGGGACTATGAACTGATTGACGAAGATGACATACGCGCTCTGAAAGAAGAGATCCTGGCCTCGGGCCTGAGCATCTCACAGCTTGTCTATACTGCCTGGTCCTCTGCCTCCACCTATAGGGATTCTGACAGGCGCGGAGGAGCCAACGGGGCCCGCATTCGTCTGGCTCCGCAAAAGGACTGGAAGCTCAATCACCCCGAGGACCTGGCCAAGGTGCTCTCCGTCTACGGGGGAATCCAGGAAAAGTTCAACGAGGGCCAGCAAGCTGGAAAGAAGGTCTCTATAGCAGACCTGATAGTGCTTGGGGGATGTGCTGCCATTGAAGCAGCGGCCAAAAAGGCGGGGTTTGACATAACTGTTCCCTTTACACCTGGAAGGGTGGATGCCACCCAGGAGCAGACTGATGTGGCCTTTTATTCGGCCATGGAACCCTTCGTTGACGGATTCCGAAATTATTGGAAGGATGGCAGACAGTTTGATGAAGATAATATCCTGAGTACGCCAGAGTATTTCCTGGTGGACAAGGCGCAGCTTCTCACTCTCACAGTGCCAGAAATGACAGCACTGGTGGGTGGCTTGAGGGTGCTGGGATCCACGTACAACTATGACAAAAACGGGGTGCTCACTCATTCGCCTGGGACTCTGACAAACGATTTCTTCGTGAATCTCCTTGACATGGGAACCGAATGGAAGGCCGCCGATGAACGGCGGTATCTGTTTAACGGTTATGACAGGAACACGGGTGAGTTGAGATGGACGGCAACCCGCGTGGACCTGGTCTTTGGGCACCATGAAGAACTGAGGGCGGTGGCCGAGGTCTACGGTGCCTCGGATGGCAAGGAAAAGTTCGTACAAGACTTTGTGGAGGCATGGAATAAGGTCATGAATCTCGACCGCTTTGATATTTAGTATTTGTATGTCATTTCGAACTTACTTATGAATATTCTGGTTCACCCGACTTAAGCGTA
>JALVSJ010000206.1 GCA_027024445.1 Desulfobacterales bacterium | reverse complement strand
GAGCAAAAGAGAAAAGAAATACATGGAGAGGCTCTCGGAGATCTGCAACGTGTTAATAGTTCTGTAAGCCGTATAGAATGAAGACCGTTGCGCAAATATTCTAACACCTAGGTTTCTTAAAATAATTTAAGATTGACAAATGCCACCGTGTGGTATATGGTGCCGTTAATTCTTTTGTAGAGATTGCTGAAGGGAATCCTTGACCATGACTTTTACCATATCGCTTTATGTTGCCCTGGGAATTTTTATATTGGGCCTCTGCCAAAGGATTTTTCGCTGGTTCTCCATCACAGTAGGAATCCAAGGTCGGCATTTTTCCCCTACGCAACGGCTCCTCAGAGCATGGAAAGGAATTGGCCGCACTGTTTTCTCTTCCAGGATAATCCCACTGCTCAGGGCCCTGGTCTTAGATGTGTTTATTCAAAGAAGACTACTTCGAGCCAGTCATTATCGGTGGGCGTCCCATATGCTTGTATTTTGGGGCTTTTGTTTCCTTCTCTTTATGCACTCCCTCGAGGCCTTTTTCTTAAAACCGTTCGTTGAAGACTATGCTTCTACGCAAAATCCCTACCTGTTTCTCAGAAATTTAGCAGCCTTTGTGGTCCTTGTGGGCCTGGCAATGATGATATTTAAGAAGAAAGACAGTTCTGAAACCTTTGTACGAAGAAACCGCGCAGACAAACTCCTGCTTGTCCTTTTAAGCATCTTATTGATCTCCGGTATATTTCTCGAGGCTACCAAGATCACCTCAGAGACAAGGTTCCGGCAGATGGTAGCTGAATATTCCGATGAAGATGATCCAGAGGCCATCAAGGCCCTGAAGTTTTATTGGACAAAGTACTACGGCCTCGTCTCCAGCAAGCCCATTGTGGGAAATGCTGAGCGCCTTCTCGCTGACGGTAAGGATCTGCACGAGACTAGCTGTGCCTCGTGTCATGCAAGAGCTCAATGGGCATTCCTTAGCTATGGAGTGGCGAAAGGGCTTGGTCCTGTGGCATCTGCTATTGATATGGCTGGGGGGAGTTCCTTGCTCTGGTTTGTACATTTTCTAACGGCCTTTGGAGCATTAGCCCTCTTCCCTTTTACAAAGCTCTTTCATTTACTGGCCAGCCCCTTAAGCCTTCTGGCCAAAACCACAATGGACGATGATCGATCTGATCCTGCCAATATCGCTACACGCCAAGCAATGGAACTTGATGCCTGTACGCACTGTGGCCTGTGCACAGAGGTCTGCTCCGTGGAGATGGCGTTTCGGGTCATTCCCAATGCTAACATCCTGCCTTCGGAAAAGATACAAAGGCTGAAGTCCCTGGCGCCCCAAAAAGAGGTGAGCCCGCAAGAGACCAGAGAGATACTTGAGGGCTTATATCTCTGTACAAATTGTTACAGGTGTACCTGTGCATGTCCTGTGGGCATAAATCTTCAGGCAATGTGGTTCAGTGTGAGGGAGTCCTATCTCCAAAAGGCGCCTGAACCATTGGTCCTGACCTTCTTTTCTTTTTTCCGATCGCTCAAGCAAGAGGTCCTGGGGAAGGAACGTTTTCAATATCCTGTGGACCAGATTAGAAGGGCAATAGAGGAGAGTTCCGAGTTAAAGGCAAACGGAGCCGAGACCATAGTCATAGGAGAGATCGATCAGACCAAGAAAAAGGGAATGGAGATTTCACTAAGGGGTGGGTCCTTTCCTTACTGTTTTACCTGCACCACCTGCTCCTCTGCCTGCCCTGTTACAAACATTGTGGATGACGCCCGAAAAGAACT
>JALVSJ010000205.1 GCA_027024445.1 Desulfobacterales bacterium | reverse complement strand
CAAGCCCTGGCCATACCGGGGCAGGTCCGGGTTGTAGAAGAACTTGTTGCCCGGCGGGATAAAGGAATGCATGACCTCGCCGTAGCCCTGCAGGATGCGCTTTATGATGAAGTCCTTGTCTATCAGGGTGGCCACCGCCCGGCGGAAGGACACATCGCTCATGGGCCGGCGGCGCAGGTTGAAGCCCAGATAGTACAACCCGCTCTTGTTGCAGGTGAAGAGCCGTATGGCCGGGTCCTCCCGCAGGTCCCGGAGATAGCCGGCCTGGATGCCGTTCCAGTACATGTCTATGTCGCCCTTGCGCAGGGCCAGCACCGCGGCGTCGGCCGTGCCATAGACCTTGAAGATGATGCCCTGGATAAAGGGCCCCAGCTTGTGCCCGGCAATGGTCAGCCCCTGGCCGAAGAAACGAGGATTCCGCTTCATGTAGATGAACAGGCCCTTTTTCCACTTCGTCACCATGAAGGGCCCGGTGACCACCGGGTTCTTGAAGTCGTGCCGCAAGAGGGCGGAAAGCGACCGCGTGGTGCCCTCCAGTGACTTGACCAGGGGCTCCCACTGCTTTTTCTGCACAATGGGCGTGGTCAGGGTACGGGACAAGAAGATGGCCTTGGGCTCCTTGAGGGTAAACCTCACGGTATGCGGGCCGAGCGCCTCCACCTTTTGCACGAACTTCCACTTGGAGTAATGGCGGGGCATCTTGAAGAGATAGATCATCTCGCCGGTGAACACCACGTCACTGGCCGTAAAGTCGGTGCCGTCGGACCATTTGGCCCGGCGCAGCTTCACCGTGCAGGTAAGGGTCTTGAGATCGAACTTGGGAGGCTCGGCCGCCAGCCAGGGAACCAGCTTCAGGCTCTTGGGCTCGCGCAGATACAAGGGCTGGTACATGAGGCTCAAAACCCGCTTGGACCAGGCGTCCGTGGCCAGCCACAAGTTGAGGCTCTTGGGCTCCTCCAAGACGCCTATCTTTATTATGCTCGCGCTGGCCGCCTGGGCAGGCGGGGTGCAGGTGGTCCCAAAGGCAAGGAACATCACCGCCGCCCCGGCCAACACCGCCAGAAGCAGGGGATAAAACCTATTGGCGTTCTTCACTACCAAGCTCCCAATCCCCCCCATGATGGACGGCCCACCTTCAGGTGGTGAGCCAAACTATACTAAGTATAAAGGCATAGTGGCTTGGGGCGCCAATACAATCAGTAGTCATTACCAGACACTTTGGATGAAAACATGTAACTAGCAGAAAAAGCAATGCTGGACATACATGTCTTAAGAATAAATTCAAAATTTTCAACACACGATCAATGTCTTATCTCTTCTGTAAAACTCATTCCATGATGTCTGATCTGTGACACAAATGGCAGATCCTCAATATGACTTCAATCAATAGACAGCTTTGTTTATTAATAACTGAAAGGATGACCAACCAGCTCAGGCTGACTGTTTGGTGGACAAGAGCACAGTTATTCTGGTGCCTTGCCACTGATATCTTGTTAGTATAAGCTCGAAATGAATACATGGGTTTCTTTGGAGACAATATATTTTCTAAACACTTGCTGTTTGTTATGTGTGCATCACTCTCCTGATATTGCTGAATGCAATTTACTCTGTGTTTAGATATTCAATACAGCAGAGATGCAATACTCTACACTTGGTGTAATGAAGGCATGAATCAACGTAACAGGTGCTTCATGTGACAATACTGGATTTATATTGTTGACATTCTTGAGATGGTAGCATTCAGTTCAGCACTCGGATGTCACA
>JALVSJ010000204.1 GCA_027024445.1 Desulfobacterales bacterium | reverse complement strand
ATGGGTGGAAACAGCAGGTCAATGAAGGCGGAAAGTATGGTCATTTATTGTGACCCCCTCCCCTTAATCCCCTCCCACCAGGGGAGGGGAGAGATGTGTTAGATGCCCTCCCACCAGAGGAGGGGGCAGGTGCTTTGGATGTCTTCCCACGACGGAAGGGGAGAGATGAGTTAGATGTCCTCCTGCCAGGGAAGCGGACAGGTGCTTTGGTTGCCCTCCTCCCAGTGGAGCGGACAGGTGCTTTGGATGCCATCCCGCCGGGAGAAGGAACAGAGGTGTTGGATCTCCTCTCACAAGAGTAGGGGAGAGGTATATCGGACCAACCCCCACGGGGGGAAGGAAGTATGTGTGGTGTTCCCTCCCACCAAAGCAGAGGTAGGGAAACAGAGTATGCCTGAACGTCATTTGTTGGATTTTTCATTTAGCCAGTGTTTCCCTTCCTTCAGAAAGTCAGCAAAAGAGCAGTTTCTGTTTATCCCCGGGCATGCATCCTTGGCAAGGTTCCAGGTATCCTCATCTTGCATGTTAGCGGAGTAAAACGGCCAGTCAACACATCGCTTGGGTTTTACAGGATGAATCAGACATGCCTTTTCATGATCGTAAAAGATGCAGTAGCCACTGGAGCTAGTCTTTAAGTAAACCTTACCGTGTTTTGTTTCCGTGTACTCTGCACGAAAGCGTTCCGTCATGATACCTAAGAAATGGCTTATCCTCTCTGCCTCCCCCTCCTGAAGATAGATGCCACCTTCGCCATAGCAACACTCTCCACACATTTTGCAGTCAAATGCTTTTTCGCTCACTGCTCGTTTACCTTTGTCCACTTTGCCTTATTCTTATATTGGGTATTGGTTTACGCCTCCGCCTAAGGACTCCCCCATTAGGGAGAAGGGCTTTCCTCGTTATTCTTTATCGATCTCACTTTCTTAGCCGTTGTATTATCTTATCAATATCCCAATCAACAAGCACCCTAAGTCTACGATTATTTTGCTTTTCTCTGTAAATCAAGTGCCCGTGTTCTAAGCCATGTTCAAACAGGTCTCGCGTGATGGCCACATCTTGCTTGCAGTAGTCGTGCAATTTCTCAGTCTCGCCCTTGCGGAACCACTCAATAGCCTGGAGCCCATGGCCACTTTTTTTCTTCCCGAGGGTCTCCTGCGCCAGGTGGTCAAGGCTCAGGCGGAAGCCGAGTCTTTGCTTGAGATCTTCCAAAATATCAAACGTGGGTAAAGAGGCAAGGCTCGAGGCACCATAACCACTGAGCACGCTATAATCAAAGCTCTTGATATTGAATCCCACGACCAGATCTGCTTCACTCAACAATCTCAGAAGGCTATCGATTTCCTTTTCGGTGAAGACCCTGTACTCTTCTGAGGCCGTATCATATGTGACAACCACTGAGACCCTCATGAGATGTGCTTTGTGCCATCCGCCAACTTCCTCCGCGCTCTTCTGGGTCTCGAGGTCCATGAAAATTATTCTGGGCCCCGTCTCTGGTGGGGTCTCTGCTCTCTCAGGTGGCTGATTCTTATCCGGGACCTCTGGGTTTGTGACTGCTGCTATTTCACTTAAAGGGATATTCCCCAGTAACACCTCTAGGAGTTTCTCTGCTCCTGCCTTGTCTAGAGGTTTATTGCCGGAGCCGCACTTGGGCGAGTGAATGCACGATGGGCAACCCTCTTCACATTCACAACCCTTTATGACTTCTAGAGTTTTCTTAAATAAATCGAAGACAATTTCAAAGCCCCTCTTGGCGAGGCCTACACCTCCA
>JALVSJ010000203.1 GCA_027024445.1 Desulfobacterales bacterium | reverse complement strand
GGTTTGGAGTAGTCAGGCTCATGGTAATGAAACCTGGAAGGGGAAAACTCCAGGGGAGTAGTGTCTTCTTGTGTTTTCCTCTGGACTTCAATTGGGCTCATATTTTCACCTCAGTGGTGAGAATGATCGTATCCTTGCTTAGTTAGGCTCAATTTGTTGAATCGGTAGGATCAATTAGTTCTTTAAGACAAAATGTTGTGGCCGAGGATGGGAGAAATGTGTATGATCGCCATTGTAGAGAGGAGGGACTGAGCAGTGAAAGAGGCAATAAATAGCTACTGGACGAAAAGGCTGGAGGATGTCAAGGGTGCCCTAGAGAAAAACGGATTTGAATGTTTCCTCGCAGAGGACATTGAACATGCCAAGACAATCGTATTGGATGAAATCCTCACAAATTTACGCATCAAGAGCATCTCATGGGGAGGCTCAATGACTTTTGTCTCCACAGGCCTTTACGACGCCCTGGTTGCGCATCCCGATTACGAAGTGGTGGACACCTACCGGAAGGACATAGGAGAGCAGGAGAAATTAGATTTAAGGAGGAGGTCCTTACTGGTGGATTTGTTTTTCACCGGAACAAACGCCATAACGGAGGACGGGATCCTAGTGAACCTGGACATGTACGGAAACAGGGTGGCTGCCCTGACCTTTGGCCCCAAGTACGTGGTGGTGCTGTCGGGAAGAAATAAGCTTGTGGCGGATCTTGATGATGCCATGTCCAGGATCAAAGAGTATGCTGCTCCAGTTAATGCGATGAGGCTCAAGAAAAGCACGCCCTGCGTGGAAACCTCCCGGTGTCAGGAGTGCAGCAGCCCTGATAGGATCTGCAACACATGGACAATAACGCAGAAGTCCTTTCCAAGAGGCAGGGTAAAGGTTGTGTTGATCAACGATGATTTGGGTTTTTGACCTCCTTTAGGGAGTGCCCATCATAATATCTCAACATGCCCCAGATTAGTTCTGCGAAGCTGTACACGAAAGTATTTGTTCAGTTTGCCCTGGCGAACCTCTTTACTGTTTCCAGCTTTGGAATCTTTTTCATATTTCCCCTCTATATTGAGGCTCTCGGAGGCACAAAAGCCGATATTGGTATAATAATGGGAGCCTTTGCCCTCTCTTCCGTGCTCTGCCGGCCGTGGGTTTCTGAAATGATTGATCGGCTCGGCAGGAAGCGCAGCTATTCGTTGGGATCCCTCATTATGGCCATCATGCCTTTGGCTTATCTACTGCCAAGGGGAAGTTTGGGACATGTGTATGGCGCACTCATCCTGTTCAGGCTCATTCATGGAATAGGTTTGGCAATTTGTTTTACCTCGGCTTTTACCTACATTGCCGACGTATTACCGAGAGAAAGGATCAACGAAGGTATTGGCATGTTCGGGGCAACGGGCCTCGTAGGGTTGGCGCTGGGACCTGTAATTGGCGAGGTAGTGGCCAGGAAATTGGGCTTTGACTATTTTTTTGTAGCGGGGGCGACATTTGGGGCTTTGGGGTTCCTATTTCATCTCCCTATGCCTGAGTCCTTTAAGCCTCATGCCGAGGTCCAGGGAAAATCATTTTTCGGGTTGATGCTGGACAGGAAGATCTTTCTTGTGGCAGTCCTCGCATTTCTCTTCGGTCTCGGCCTTGCGGCTTCAGGGAACTTTGTGGCCCCCTATGCAAAGGAAAAGGGAATCACGGTAGTTTCGGTCTACTATATTTTTTATTCTATTTCGGCAGTCACAACTAGGCTGCTTGGAGGAAGGATCGCTGATAGGGTGGGGGAGCAAAGGGTGATACCCTACGCCCTCGTCATTACGGGCGTGGGACTATTTTTGTTGGCCTTCCTAGGCGGAAATGGGATCTTGATTATTTCAGGCATTCTTGCAGGTTGTGGGCACGGATTTCTGTTCCCCTGTCTTAACGCGCTGGTTATCCGAGACGAGCCAGCTCACGTAAGAGGAAAAATAACGGGGATTTTTACCGGAGGAATAGATGCGGGCTCATTTCTTGGCTCCATATTCCTCGGATACATAGGTCAGTTGATGGGATACCGGGGCTTGTTCGTCACTTCGGGCATGGCCCTTTTCCTTGGACTTTATATTTACGTAACTGTGCTTTGGCACAAGAAGTAACAGAGCTTGGCATGAAAAAGTGATTTGTGTATGATACGAGATAAAGAAAGTTTTGTTTGAATAGCTTTGAGGCAAGTGATTCAACAGATCAGATATATTAGATTTCGAAAGGGGGGATGTTACTGCTTGCAGGCCGCCAGACCCAATTAACACAAACCCTAAAGCTACCACTCATGGGAAAAGGGGGAATATATGGGGGAGTACTGCATAGCAACGGTAAGCGAGGCACAAGCAAAATTTTACTGTCTTGAGCCAGTAGAGTACCCCGAACTGGAGTCGGGACCCAAACTTTGCGAGGTGGCGCAAATATCCAATCCTGAAAAGAGGCTGCCGGACCGGGAGGTTTACACCGATACGCGAACCGGCCGGGGGCGAGCGCCAGGGAAGGGGCCCGCACATGGTTATGATGACCACAGGGAGAGGCGGGGCGAAGAGTCCAGCCGAAAGTTTTCCAGAACGGTGTTGGAAAAAATAAGGGAGCTGGCTTTGAGGCAGGATACCAAAACGGTAATTCTCGCCGCGCAACCCAGGATGCTCGGTAAGTTGCGCCAAGACGTGTATCTTTTGAGGCGAGAAGGAATAGAGGTCCACGAACACAGTAAAGACCTGACCAAGCTTTCTCCCAGACAGATCCACGAACACCTAGCAAAAGAAGGGCTTATTCCTGCCCTGAGAAAGCCTGCAAGATGAGTCTTTAGCGATCTGCGGATTATGGGCTAGATAAACTTCTCCGGTGGCCTCCTCTCGGGAACGAGGACGTGAGGAATTTTGCCCTCATTCCATTCTTTGGATACGTAAAGATTACAATAGCAGCTACCGTACTCCCTTATATCATCATCACGATAAGCACAGGGACAAATGATATCCTTGTCTTTTTCCCTGTCCCCAGAGGCCAGCCTGCATGGGCAAGACATATACCCATACCTGTCTTTATTTACCAACAGCCCCTGGAGGAGTTCAAAGACTTTTTCCTTGTCATTGTTGAAATAATATCCTTTGGGTTCCTGAATCTTCCGTAGCGTCTCGTATAGTTTCTCAACTTCGTTCATAGATCCCTCCTGTTGATACAACAAGCTGTGGCACTTTGAGCTACAAAGAATCCGAATTCAGCCAATTCGGAGGATCCTCGCTTTTGGTTCATGGGGTTTCCCTAATTTCTGTTGGACTTTGCCATTAGATCATGTTATCTGACAAATTTCAATTATTCCTTGGGTACACACCAATTTCTGGATTTCCGGAGGTTTTGTAGATGGTTCTGAGTCTGATGCGAAGGCATGCAAAGTCCTACCTCATCAAATTCTTGATAGGAATTATTGCCATTGTTTTCATCTTTTACTTCGGCTACTCCTTTCGGTCCCGAAATGTGGTCAAGATAGCCATGGTCAATGGAGAGGTGATTAGTGCCAGGGAATACGATAAGGCATACAGGGATCTTTTGGAGGGACTCAGAAGGCAATATGGAGATATGTGGAATGAAAGCCTGATAAAAAAATTGAAACTGAGGCAGCGCGCCCTGGACAGCTTGATTGAAAAAAAGCTCATAAGCCACGAAGCGAAGCGTCTTGGCTTGAGCGTGACAAAACAAGAGGTCCAGAAGGCGATCATGGAATACCCTGCGTTTCAGGTCGCCGGCCAGTTTGACATCGGTAGGTACAGGGCCCTATTGAGGGAGAACAGGATGAGGCCAGAGGATTTCGAGCAGTCAATTGCTATGGAACTATTGCAAAGAAAGATACGGGCATTCCTTTGGTCTTTCGTCCCTGTTACGGATGAAGAGATAAAGGACAGGTATAGATTTGCAAATGAGAAGGTAAAAATAGCATTTGTAAGATTTGATCCTGCTCGTTACAGAAAATCTGTAAAGGTAAAACCGGATGAACTGGAAGCATATTTCAAAGAGCACAAGGAAGAGTTCAGAATCCCTGAGAAAATCAAGGTGAGGTATATTGTTATTGATCCTGATATGTTCAAAGATAAGGTAAAGGTTAGCGAGCGGGAGATCAAAGAGTACTATGAGGACAACATTGATGCGTTTAAGGTGAAAAAGCAGATAAGGGCCAGGCATATCTTGTTTCGGCTTTCTCCCAATGCCACGAAACAGGAAGAGGAAAAGGTAAGAAAAAAGGCCGAGGCAGTCCTCAAAATGGCGAAGGAGGGAAAGGACTTTGCTGAGCTAGCCAAGAAATACTCAGAAGGGCCCACAAAATCAAAGGGCGGCGACCTTGGATATTTCAGCAGGGGTATGATGGTAAAGCCTTTTGAAGAGGCTGCTTTTGCGTTGAAAAAGGGCCAGATAAGTGATCTGGTTAGGACTCAATTTGGCTACCATATAATAAAAGTGGAGGATATAAAAAAGGCTCGAACCAAGACCCTTGATGAGGTGAAGGACGAGATAAGAAAAATACTCACAGAAAATAGATGCAAAGACTTAGCATATGATAAAGGACTGAGCCTGCTTGACCAGATGCCCTACGAAGTGGATTTGCAGAAATATGCAAAAGAGCACGGCTTCACCACACACTCGAGTGACTTCTTTTCTATGGATCAGCCTATACCGGGAATTGGCGGCAGCAGGAAACTGAGAGAGTCCCTTTTTGCCCTGGCCAAGGATGAGACTACAGACCTCATAGAGTTGAACGGAAAGTATTACATTTTCCAAGTGGCAGAGAGAAAGAAGTCTTATCTGCCAACGTTAAAAGAGGTAGGGTCTGAGGTGGAACAGAAATTCATAGCTGACAGGGCGGCTAAGGCCGCGAAGCAAGCCGCTGAAAAATTCTTAAAAGAGGTTCGCTCCAGTGATCACTGGAAGACCCTGGCACAAAAAGAGGGCCTAAGGATCGAGCATACCGATTTCTTTACAAGGGTGGGCAGTATTCCGAAGATTGGTTATGCACCCCAACTGCAGGAGATGGCCTTTTCTCTAAGTGCTAAGCATCCGTATCCCGAGAAAATCTTCCAAAATAATTCGGGGAGCTATGTGATAAAGTGGGAGGGTCACAAAGGTATAGATGAAAAGGCCTTTGAAAAAGAAAAAGAGAAATACAGGGCAGCCATTCTTTACGCAAAGCAAAATAGGCTCTTCGAGCAATGGCTAAAATCTTTAAAAACAAAGGCTAAAATAAAACTGATCACGCCAATTGAGAGGGGATAGGAATAAGAATGCCAGAATATTGAATGTAGAATGCGGAAATTCTTACTTTCTAATTCTATGGTTCATTATTCAGTATTCATTTTTCCCTAGATCTTACAGGATACTCCCTGCCGCCTAGCAAAAGGTAGAAGTTGCCATCCTTTTCAATAATGTGCTGAGTGAGCTGGTAATATGCTGGCCGGAGAAAGCGGGCAGGAAATTTTCCTGCCTTTACCCTGCAATACAGGACTTCCTCGTTGCCTATGAACAGGGTCTCGGGGTCGAGATCCTCTTTTGTTCCATCGCTGAGATGAATAACGGCCCTCT
The DNA here is from genome assembly GCA_027024445.1 of Desulfobacterales bacterium. Lineage (GTDB taxonomy): Bacteria > Desulfobacterota > DSM-4660 > Desulfatiglandales > Desulfatiglandaceae > B111-G9. The sequence goes on along the minus strand of JALVSJ010000203.1, from coordinate 89 downwards.
GGGGGTGGCCATCCTGCCCAATAAAATCTACCTGCCTCACCACGAATGCAGTGTCCTCCACTTCCACATAGCATCGCTGCCCGTTCCAG